>NZ_CALFPF010000267.1 GCF_937919775.1 uncultured Gimesia sp. | reverse complement strand
GGGATAGATGCCGCTACTGTCGTATTCGAGCAGTGTTTTGCGCAGGTCGGCTTCGAACGCGGGTTGCCTCTCTCCCAGAACAGCGGGGGAGGCGAACGAGGTCGAATACAGATTGCCGACCAGCTCGTCGAGTCTCCAGGTATGGGGCTGCTGGTATTCAATTTCCTCCAGCGTATAACGGGCTTGGATCAGTACCAGTTCGTGCGGTTCGAGCCTGTCGTTATATTCGCCCGAACCGGCGCGCCGTTTTTCGCCCAGCCATTTTTGGATGACGCTGCGCACGAGGAACTGCCAGTCGGCGGTGCCGCTCCAGATGCTGGTATAACCCAGGACCACCAGCGGTTGCCCTGGCTGCAGCCAATCGCGCACACGCTCTGCGATGGCGGGTCGATCCATCCAATGAAAGGCGGCGCCGATCGTCACCAACTCGAATGAATCCGCGTCTGCGGAAAACTGTTCGGCACGTTGATTGCGCCACTGGATATTGGGGATTTTGAGCTCGTGTAAAATCTGTTTCGCGGCGGCTAACATTTCCTGGTCCGGGTCAACGGCGATGGTTTCACGAAATGAAGGCGCGAGCCGTAGTGCAAGTTCCCCGGTTCCGCAGCCCAGGTCCAGCAGGTGTCCCTGACCGGAAACGCCGGCGCGCTCCAGGATCTGCGTGAGCAGTGGGTCCGGGTAAGGAACGCGGTAGCGAATGTAGTAGGGAACGGTTCCCCGGAAAAGGTCTCTGGTCACCAACTGACTCCAAATGGAAAGCAGCTCGACAAGTTTGATCACAGGCAACAATCTTTATTGTTAAAGACAGTTTACTGACTGTGTGCGAGAGATCAATCGAACAACTGTCCCTGGCGCGATTCCCTGCTGAAGCGTTCGAGATAACCCTTCACGCTGAACTTTCTGGCGGTGTTTTTGCTGCACATGTAGCGGATTTTTCCGAAGATGGGGCGTTCCGGTCCCCAGGCGCGATCGTAGCGGCCGAGACACCAGAAGATGCCGCTGTAGGAATTCGGGTTGCGACCATCGACGGCGTATTTGTTGTTGAGGTGAATCATCGTCTGCAGCGCCTCTTGCGGGGAGGCGGACCACTGCAGAATTTTTTTGCCCCACAGCATCCGCATGTAGTTATGCATGCGGCCTTCGGTGACGAGCTGTCTCTGGGCGGCGTTCCATAACTCATCGTGTGTCGTCGCCTGTTCGAATTCTTCCCGCGTGTAACAGGGGTCGCGCGGATCGCGGGCGTGCTTTGCGAGTGTGGTTTGCGCCCAGTCGGGCAGCGATTCATACTGGTCGTAATCATCACGCTGCCAGCACATGTTATAACCCAGTTCGCGCCAGGTGATCAGCTGATCGAGAAACGCTTCGGCGGTTTCGCTCATCCCCCACCAGCCGGCCCGTTTGCCCGTTGCTTTCTGATCGAAGACTTTCTCGACCGACCAGTGTTCGCGGTGGGCGATGCGGTCAAATATTTCATGAGCCCCGATGTGACCAAAATGCAGATACGGGGAGAAGCCGCTCGTCACATCTTCTTCAGGCAGGTTCCGTTCTTCAAAGTAGCGATCAAAGCGTTTTTCGAGAAACCGGTTCAATGTTTTTTTTGCGGCGTTGGTTCCGCCATCAAAGACAGCAGGTCCCACGCTATGGTCGATCGGCAACGTCGCGAGCACTTCGGGTGTCGCCTGCAGCATGGTTGCCGATGCCATCGGCCAGTGCGCGCAAATTTCCGGCGGCAGACGTTTCAATTCGGGCAGTTTGACGCGTGCGAACGGGTTGGCGTGCGGTGTCTGCAGTAAATGGCCCGGCAGTTCTTTGTGCAGGAACCGGCGAAACGCGTAAGCGGTCGGGTAAATCTGGGACGCCGCCCGCATTGGTAACAGGCCGTTGGAATCGACGGCTTCCAAAGTGACAGACAGACGAGGAGCAACGTGCTGCAGCATCCGCGGAATGAAGAAGCAGGGAAAATCATCGGTGATGACCGCGCATGCTTTCGCAGCCAGGGCCTCCAGCAGTCCTGTGCCCTGGCCGGGTTCAGGTTCCACGTAACCGTAATAACTCGCTGGAGAATTCTTCAGGCTCTCCTGATTCGCAGCCATACCCTGTAAGACAAACCGGTGCAGACGGTCGCTGGCCCACTCATAACCACAACGCAGTGCCTCGAAGACCAGCAGCGGTTTTTTCACAGCTTGAGAAAGTTCGACGGCCCGCTGCAAACTGAAATTCGAGCGCGTGCGACGATGGGCGACCATCCAATACAGTACATACTCGCCGTCTCCCCGAATCGGGCATTCGTTGAGCGGGCGAATTCTGATTTCCGGAACGTTCATAGAGTCAGGTCATTCCCAGCGATAAACGGTCAGGTGATTTAAGTCACGAATGAAAACTTCGTTGCCACTGACTGCGATATGAGCCCAGGCATCATCGGCGATTTTGCGGCGGTCGATGACGTCAAATTTATCAGGGTTGGCCCGGATCAACAGCAGCTCGCCGTTTTGATCCAGCGCCAGAATCTTTTCGCCGTCTGTGACCATGCTCCAGTATTTGCCGAAGGGAGTGGTCGTCCAACGTTCTTTGCCCGTTTCGAGATTCAGACAGGTAAAGCGTTGATTGCGCAGATGCAGATAGAGGTTGCCTTTGATCACAATCGGCGACGACATGTAAGCCTGGGCTTTACTGGTCCAGGACTCTTTCAGGCTCCACCCCGATTCGTCTTTTGTCGTCGCAAACAGAAACGAGCCGCCGCCATAGCTGCTGGTGAAGACCGAGTTATTGTAAACGGTGGGCGTTAGAATATTCATTCCTCGAAAGGCGGGGATTTCTTTTTTCCAAAAGAGCGTGCCATCGTCGGGATTTACGCCTGCGAGGACGGTACGGGTCTGTACGAGAATTTGCGGCACGCCGTTCAGAGTGGCGAAGTACGGTGAAGAGAAAGCACTGCCCGACATGCCGCCTCCATCGTCCAGCACGCGCCATTGGATCTCGCCACTTCGTTTATCGACCTTACATAATCCGCCGCCTGCCTGCACAAATACCGAGTCACCGAGAACCAGGGGGGAGGAAGCGAACCCGAATGTGGGGGGAACGGTTCCGAGTTTCTGGACGAAGTCGAGCCGCCAGAGTTCCTTTCCCGACGCAGCATCCAGACAAACCAGTACATCACGCATACCGGCAACGTACAGCCGCTCGCCGTCAAACGCAGGCGTGGCGCGAATCCAGTCTCCGTTGGCCTTGGCAAAAAAGGGGACCGCTAACTCGCCCGGCCATGCCTGCTTCCACAGCTCAGTACCGGTTTTTCGATCGAGCGCGCGAACGACTTCGGTTTTGTTATCCCGGGTTTCGGTGACAAAGACACGATCTGAACTGACGATGGGGCCCGAATAACTCGGCCCCAGTTCGACACGCCAGATTTGTTTCAGGCGATTTTCCGCGATACTATCGGGCAGTTTTGTTCCGGTGAGTGAACCGTCTCGATTCGGTCCGCGCCATTGTGGCCAGGAATCAAGTGTCAAATCATCTCCGGATAAAGCAGGAGCGCAAAGTCCCATCAACAGCATGAAACATGCGCCGCGCAAATAAGATCGAAAACTCATTTTTCCTTCTTTCTGGCTGTTGAAGAACGGAGCCGAATGATTATATCAGGAGATTATTAAAGTGATGTTTTAAAATGCTATGAAAGATCAGTGATCTTAAATGTATTTCTGATTGTTCCTGTTTCAGATGGTTACATCTAGTTATAGTAAACGAACGATTTTTTAAAGTGGGAAATCCTGGCACGAAACTGAAAATTTGAGA
>NZ_CALFPF010000266.1 GCF_937919775.1 uncultured Gimesia sp. | reverse complement strand
AAAATACGACGTTATCTTAAAACTAAAGATAATTCGTATCTCGTTTTCAAATTTATAAATGAAATTCTGTCTTCAATCATTACTCATGGAATTACTTTCCCTGACCCATCCAGGGAAATTTTGATCGACTCTTTTGCGGTTCGGCTGAATCCATTCTCATCCTGGGATCCACGTACCCTGCCGGTTCGACCCAGCTATTATTACTGTCTGGACTCGTGTTCTGAAACCGGTCTTTGATCATTTGTGTAAAGCGACGCGGATTCTGTTGTGGCTGGTTTGTACCATAACCTGTAGACCGGGCCTGGGGTCCACTCACGCCTGGAGCCGGTGGCGGAGGTAATGGCTGATATTGGTTCGATGGTGCCGGATTCATCGGAGGTCGAGCAGGACGTGGTTGAGCCGGAAAAGTACCACTTTGCGGGATTGGCTGAACGGGGGGATTGTTTTGATAGGTTCCCGTATTCATCGGTGGATAATAAGGAGAAGCAGGTGCCGGATTAAACGGCTGGTATCCGACCTCGACCCCCTGGCCGGCCCCGCGTCCATAAGGCTGCAGCTGATATACGCCTTTGTCCGGAGCCCCTTCTGTCATAGCATATTTATATAATTCTTTATCCTGAGGCACAGTGACTTCGAAGCCCGGATAGGGTGGCACTTCATCTTCTTCCATAGGCCGTACCAACTGAGGTGTCACCGTAATCAATAATTCCGACTCTCCCTGGCTCGATTGTTTGGAACTGAAAAGATAACTTCCAATGAGAGGAATTTCTCCCAGCCAGGGAATTCGCGTGACACCTGTTGACGAGTCATGTCCGAATAAACCAGCCAGGACAATGGTTTGTCCCTCTCGTAATTCCACAGTCGTCTGGGCTCTTCTGGAATTCAAACCGGGAATACCACCGACTGAGTTGCTATCGTTAATCTGGCTATATTCAGGGACGATTCTCATTCGAATCAGGTCCTTGTCGATCACAATCGGCGTTACCACAATGGAAGTACCAAAGCCGCGAAACGTTGTTGATGTTCCCTGAGCTCCCCCGACGCCGACAATCGTAGGTACTGCAAATTCACCGCCGGCCAGGAAACTCGCCGAGTGACCACTCAACACGGTTAACGTCGGTCGAGCCATAATTTTCGTGGTGCCATTCTGCGCCTAAGCATTGATGAGCACATTCACTTCACCGGCTTCGAAAATACCTGTCAATGTAGAAGGGACTCCCCCCATTGTCGAACCGATAAATTGACGCCCGCCATCAAACAGAACGCTTAAATCAACGCCCAGCTGTCTCATCATGGTGCGGTTCATTTGAGCAATTGTCACATGGATCATTACCTGAAATTCACCCGGAATCTCCAGCATATTGACTATTAATGAAGAGGCATAGTCGTAATTGACTCCACCATACGTCGAGTCAACTCCCGCTCCCCCAAATGCTCCACCAGCGGAATAAGGCTGAGGGCCACCCAGATTCCCGTCAAAGTTAATCACTTCTCCGCGAATCACGGAAAGAATATTGGCAGCTTCCGAAGCGTCAGAAGCTTCCCCTTTGACGATAATTTTTCGGGAAAGAGGAATCAGATAAACTTTACTGTTAGGAAATAATACCGCTATTTTGCGTTCCAGCTTGCCGTAATCAATGCGTCGCTGGCCTTCGAGACTTGGGTCCTGGATTGTGTGAACAAGATAAGTAATTGGACTTTCATCCCCCTCGAACCAGAGGGTCAACGTCGTTGTCCCCATCTCCAGACCAACAATCGCCACTTCCGTCGGCGAGTAGGTCACAAATTCGATAATGGAAGGATCTGCAATCGCATATCTTCGAATCCGAGAATTCGTGATCACCAGCTGACTGCGGCGAATGATAATCTCCATTTCATCAAAGATTCCCGGTGTAGATCGAATCTGTGTAGGTAATGGTTTCCGGGTAATTCGCCCTGTATCCTGAACCATACGGATGCGCGGACCTGCTGATTGAAGTTGCGCGTTCTGGATGGGAATCATTCCCTGTTGATACTGCTGATCCTGGGATTGCTGCTGATATTGTCCGAAATCTTCTGATTGAAATTGATTTGGTGCAGCTGCATACCCACCTCCCCGTTGAACAGGGGGTGGCGGCAATTGGAGCATGGAGGGTCCTTGAGCATATCCCGATTGAGCGATCCCTATCGAACTCGTAAATAGAATCACTATCAATAAAATAGCGTTTTGACATTGATTCTTTTCAAAAATTCGAAATGCCGATCCGTGGCAGTTCTTCTTGAACATCCGCAGTTGCTCCCCAATTACCTGCAAAGAGGAAAAAGGTAATTTGCGTAATACTAAAATTCTTTTCAGGACTAAAAAACCTGTAAGTTCTTAACAACGTGGTGAAGAACTATTAATTTTTGTTTATTTCATTCCAGCAAGTTTTCCCTAACTTACTGTCTGATAATCATTTCAGGGCATGAGCCATAGAGACTGACTTGATTGAGACGGGGAACAAATCTTCCCAATCTCAGATCGAAAGCACGCAATCTGGGCAGATACATACCACATTGTATTGTTTGTATCGGCTGATCACGAAAAGAGGATTAGAGTGGTTCAACTTAATTTTCCTCTTCTACCGCGTCTTTTCAGGGTAAACCCTTGCAGCTTATCACTCAATAAAAAAACCCAGGCGGAAAGCCTGGGTTTTTTGCATGCACTGTGAACGAATCGGAAATAGTCTATCTGTATTTCCTAATTTCATTTTTACCAGCGATAATTAGTGTCGCGATTGTAAGTAGGAGCCCCAGGATTATACCAAGGCCGCCGATAACTGTATGACGGAAAACGGTAATGGCCATATTCGTTCGAACGATAAAATCCGGGACCAAAGTGCTTAGTGTACGGATCTTGTGATAGCGCCTGGTTTTGCATTCCGACATTGGCTTCATTTTGACCGCCGAACCAGGTCTGCCCTGCTTGAATCCCCACTTTTGGTGCGGTCATTCCATAAGTCCCGCCAGGTCCCTGAGTTGCACTGTAGTAATAAGGTGAACCCACTTGAGGAACCACATTGTTCGGCAGCCAATATTGATTACCTCCTCTTACATACGGACCTCCCTGATAGCCGGGCACAGGGCGGGTCAGTGCGTCCGGATTCTGACTAGCTGACCCGGGCTGTTGTTGATACTGGGGCTGTGCATTTGCTGCGGGATCGGGCTGGGGAATAACAGAACTCGCGGGAGGCGGCAAAGTGGCTGATTTACCCAGATCTGCCCCCGGTATCACAACATCATCAGCATAGAGAGCGGTTGATCCGATTAAGATCACCGCCATCGCTTTTATGATTGTCAATTGTTGCATGATTGGTCCCTTACACTTCATGTAAGTATTTCAAAACGTCGTTGTTTATGATTAAAAGCGGGAATCAATTCACTTTTCTCAGAGCACTTAAGGTGAATCGATGCCGAATCTATCAATGATCGCGATCATCCCTGCTGAATCACTTGTTCCAGTCGTCTAGATTTACATCTGATCAAATCAAGTAACTCGCTTGGAATTTTTCACGTCTACAATGAAACCTACACCATGATTATTCTTCAGAGACGAAAACCACGAAAAAGTTTTGATGCCCGACCGGGTTTCGGCAGAGATTGCCGGTTTATCTTCACCGGATGATCTAACCAGATTTAAAAATATTCAGGTTGTAGCGCGCTTATGTGATTTACATCTTACGATTTTTGTGATGAACCTGAAGGAAAGGCGCTTTGATCGTCCGATAAATAAGAATGCAGGAGCGTATCGCGCTTGCATCCAACTCAATGATTGAACCAATTCACCAAACAGAATACGGTCTCTGTTTGGTGATAAAGAGGAATTTCGGAATATGTGTACTACATTTATTGCCATTGCCATTGCTGCTGCCATCGGTGGAGATCCTGCCGACTATAGTGCCGCCGAAGTTCAGTATGATTCAAATTACCCCATGACCTCTGCCGGGGTGACTGGTGGAATCTATGGTGATCCACTCTACCCCTTCGATTCACAATACCCTTGGCAGCATGCTTACTTTCAGGAAATATCTCCTTACAGCGGATATCATTATTTTAAACCTTATAATTACCGCCACGTTCTCTCACAAACTCAGACGGCTGCGGGATGGGGAATTACGCCGCAACTTTCCTACTCACAGCATTTCTGGAATCGATACCAGGAACAGGGAACCTGGAAAAACTACGCGCTGCCTCCACGTGAAGAAGATATCGAAGAAATTCAGCAGCGGAAAAGAAAATACCAGGAACAGAATCAGGAACAGCGATCTTCCTTATATCAGCAACAACCGACCATGATGCCCGTTCAATATCAGGCCCCTTATCAGCAACAGAACGCCTATCAGCAGCAGTATCAACAACAACAGCCGGTACAACCACAGTATCGGGGAGCGATACCCGGATACAATCAACCTCCCCGATATTGATACCGGCGATCTCAGTTTTATCTGCTTTAAGCGGGATCAGAAGACAGCACACGTAAGACTTC
Organism: uncultured Gimesia sp.; assembly: GCF_937919775.1. GTDB lineage: Bacteria > Planctomycetota > Planctomycetia > Planctomycetales > Planctomycetaceae > Gimesia. Next base: position 9,780 of record NZ_CALFPF010000266.1, on the reverse strand, counting down.
CTCTTTCGTGACAGGCTGAATCAAACCGCGTTCTGTGATGATGCCCGTAATATATTTCGCGGGAGTCACGTCGAAAGCGGGGTTATAAACATCGACACCGTCAGGCGCCGTCTGTTTGCCAAATCCATGTGTGATCTCTTCAGGATGGCGTTCTTCAATCGGAATCTCCTCGCCACTCTCCAGACTTAAGTCAAACGTACTCGACGGTGCAGCAATATAAAACGGGATCTTGTGGACGCTGGCCAATAAAGCCACCGAGTACGTCCCGATTTTATTCGCCGAGTCGCCATTGGCGGCAATCCGATCAGCGCCCGTCACGACCGCCTGAATCTTCTGTTCCTTCATCACCCAGCCCGCCATCGAATCGCTGATCAGCGTTACGGGAATGCCGCGCTGCATCAGTTCCCAGGTCGTTAAGCGGGCACCTTGCAGTAATGGTCTCGTTTCATCCGCGTAAACGTGAATCCCTTTTCCCTGTCGCGCCGCTTCAAAGAAAACCGCCAGCGCGGTCCCACCCCCTGATGTCGCCAGGCCGCCGGCGTTGCAATGCGTGAGAACTCCGTCTCCGTTTGAAATCAAAGCGGCTCCTACTTCACCGATTTTGTGACACATCACCAGATCTTCCTGTTCAATCAGCCGCGCCTCTTCCAACAATCGCTGATGCATCTCGCTGTTTGAAAGTTCTGGTGAATCCGCGGCCAGCCTCTGCAAGCGATCCAGCGCCCAGAAAAGATTGACGGCAGTCGGCCTGCTGCCTGCCAAATATTCGGAAGCTTCTGTTAATCGCTGATCGAAGTCCGGACGCTCCGTGCCAGTACCGTTCTGCAATGCCAATACAACGCCATAAGCGGCTGCAATGCCAATCGCCGGTGCGCCGCGAACGCGTAATTTCTTGATCGCTTCCCAAACAGCTTCATCATTGCGGCACTCAATTTCCCGAAACTCGGTGGGCAGCAAAGTCTGATCGATCATTTTCAGATATCCATCTGTTCCGCCAACCCAGAATACCGTCGGAACGTCAGACTCGGTTTCATTTTCTAAATTCATATCCGTAAATCTTCCGGTTGTGAGTAATGCTCGAAATCATATTTCCCATATCATAGTCATTTTAATCAAAATTGCCTCAAACAAAAAACCCTGCGCTTTCACGCGGTTTTCCATTGATTCTGGTAAACTCTCTTTGGTATGCTCAATTCTGCACGCCTTTTTAAAGATCCTTAAATATCACAGGATTTTCCTTCCTGACTGACTTAACTTTCAATTGCGAATTAGCAAGGAATCAACACGATGCTTCAATTCACGACCAGGAAATTTACTGCTCTGTGCCTGTTGGCTTTCGCAAGTTTCTCTGTTGTACCTCTTAGCGCTGAAGAACATTGCGACAGCGACTTCGTCAGCATCTTCAACGGTAAAAATCTCGACGGCTGGAAAGGTGCCACCGACGGCTATTTTGCAGAAGACGGCATGCTCATCAGTAAAAAAGACAGCGGCGGTAATCTGTTTACCGATAAAGAATATAAAAACTTTGTCCTGCGGTTTGATTTCAAACTGGAACCCGGCGCTAATAACGGCATCGGTTTTCACGTGCCCATGGATCTCAACAAAAACAGTCCCGCTTATGCAGGTAAAGAAATCCAGATCCTCGATGACTCGGCAGAAAAATACGCCAAGCTTCAGAAATACCAGTACCACGGTTCGCTCTACGGAACTGCTGCCGCCGAACGCGGTCACCTCAAACCAGTTGGTGAATGGAACACACAGGAACTTCTGGTCGACGGCAACAAAGTCAAAGTCACATTGAATGGCACCACCATTCTCGACTTCGATATGACCGACGCCAAGAAAAACGGCACCATGGACGGCAAAGACCATCCCGGCCTGAAGCGTGAATCCGGTCATCTCTGCCTGTGTGGTCACGGCGCGAAAATTGAGTTCAAAAACATGCGGATCAAAGAACTCAAATAATCTGCTGAAACCACCACATAGATCATTCCTTAATTTCAAACAGGATAAGCACGCATGAGCTCTGAAAAGAAAGCGGCTTCGTCTGAAGTCACGCGCAGAAGTTTCCTCCAGACGGGCGGCACCATCGCTGCCGGCCTGGCCTGGACCGCACAAAGCTACGGAAATATTCTCGGCGCCAACGACCGGATTCGGATCGGCTTCATCGGCGCAGGCGGCATGGCCAACGCCCACATGAGTACGTACAACGCGATCAAGGATCAAAACAACCTCGAAGCGATCGCGGTTGCCGACTGCTGGAAAACCCGCGCCGATGAAGGCAAGGAAAAAACAGGGGCCAAACAGGCCTTTTCCGACTATCGCAAGGTTCTGGAAATCAAAGACATCGATTATGTCACGATCGCCACTCCGGAACACTGGCACGCTCAGATGACCATCGACGCGATGGATGCAGGCAAAGCCGTCTATTGTGAAAAACCAATGACGCACAGCATTCCCGAAGCCCAGGCAGTGATCAAAAAGCAGAAAGAGACCAAGCGGCCGATTCAGGTCGGCGTGCAAGGCATGTCCGACGATTCCTACAGTTCGGCCGCTAAAGCGATTGAACAAGGCGTCATCGGCCAGGTCGTCCAGGCCCAGATCGAATATGTCCGCCGCTACGGCGATCAAGGCCCCTGGCGTCGTCCCGGTCTGAAAGACGATGAAGCCAAACCGGCCGACCTCGACTGGAACGCGTGGCTCGGACATGCTCCGAAAGTAGACTGGAATCCGCATCATTACTTTGAATGGCGCAACTATTCCCAATACTCGGGCGGCATCTGCACCGATCTCTTCATCCACCGTATTACCAGAATCATGAAAGCCTGCAACCTGCTCTACCCGCGTCGCGTGGTTGGCATGGGCGGCATCTGGCAGTGGCCCGACGGGCGCGATCTGCCGGACAACTTTGAAATGATCTGCGAATACCCGCGTGGCATGACCGTTTATGTGCTGGGGACAATGAGTAACCGGGTCGGCATCGACCACCTGATTCGCGGCTATCGCGGCACCCTTTACTTCACTCCTTCCGGCTGGGTCGCCAAGGATAAAGACGGCAAGGTTCTCGCAGAACATAAAAAATCGGGCGCAGAAGATACGAAACTGCATCACACCAATCTGCAGAACCATCTGAGAAACGGCGAAGCGCTGAACTGCCCGACCGAGTTGGGTCTGGCCGGTGTCGTCGCCGTCAACATGGCCAATGAATCCTGGAGATCCGGTCAGATGATGGGCTGGGATACCAAAAACGAAAAGATGGTGCCCGCCAATACATTGGAACTCAGCCACTATCCCGAAACCGATTCCTGAACCGGATTCGCACCTGTTGCAATTCCTCAGAAAACGAATGAACGTTGACGAACTCAGGAATCTGAAGATCCAGAAAAACGCCCTGTTTTCAGGGCGTTTTTTACGTCTGGACTTCCCTGCGCCATTATCGATACTGCGTGTTACGCGTCGCGCACGCGAGTTATTTTTCTGTTTAGTGAAAACTTTCCACCCCGTTGATCGCAGCACCGTCATAACCTCTTGCCAGATAGAGCTTTGCAAAACCCAAGTTTTCACCGGTTCAAAATGAGCAGCGTCTTCGCAGGACAAATCTGACCATAACCTGACACTAACCGAACACAACTTGACCATCCCTGTCCCTTACCTGACCTGAACTGGACTTATTCCAACCTTGACTAACCCACGCCTCTGAAGATGATTTATCACAGTCATCCATTACCCTGTGCAACACATGCAGCCAGGTTGAACCCACATGGTTTTCGGATCGAACGCAGGGCGCAGCAGACTGCCATTCCAGATCATCATTCCACGCCAGAAATCAAAATGCGATTTGAAAGAGAAGCTCTTGCCGAAGCGGATTGTACCTCATGCCGTAATCAGCGCCGCAGATGAAAATCCGGCACCGGTAAAAGGGCACCGGTAAAAGAATGAAAACAGCTTTCAGAAAATCCTCACTTTCACTTTTGTCCCGGTGTCTCTGTCAGGTTCGCTTCTTCCCAGACCCGTTTCAATTCAGGCACTGTCGCAGGCAGTAGCGTCAGCAGATTTTGACGATCGGTATCAGAGAGATGCACATCCGCTTTTAACTTCCCTGTCCCCTTCAGAACTTCGCGCAGTCGTCCATAAACGTGAGCACGGACCGTTTTCGGCAAAAACTGAAACGCCGCAGAGTAAAGCATATAGCTGCAGGGATACGCGAACAGCCGCTTCTGCAGATCGAACTGCCGCAATGATCGCCCCTCCGAATCGAAGGGGCCGCGTCTGGTAAATTCATCCGCAAACTCAGATGTGCCTTGAATGGGAAATTCGAGTGCAGCTTCCCCCTCAAACAGCAGATGCTTCACAAGCAGCTCAGCTTCCTGCTTCCAGACCGCCTCCGGTTGGAGTTCAGCACCGCGGTGCACATCAATCTGCCACGCATAGCTGGTGCGGATCATAAAATTGTGGGCGTCGATCTGATGTTCGAAAACCAGCAGCGCCACAATGTCACTGTGCGGTGAAATATAGCTGCCGACGTTTATCAGCTTCGACAGGTCCGTTACATTACTGCCGGTGATGTTTTCTACGGGTTGCTTCGGTCGCTTCGATGCAGGCAGATGAAAATTTCCCATGTGTGCCGTCTTGCCATGCGTTCCCGTGACATACCAGCCTCCCCAGCGTCTGGATAACGGACTGGAATGGTCCGTGCGATAACTGCCCGCAGACAGAACCGGCAGACCTTCCGGATCGACGAACAGCGACCGCACCAGCAGACCGGGAATGTTCTTCGTGCGCGTCGAAGCGTGACACGTCATACACCGGGCCACCTGTCGTTGAAACTGTGGCCGTGTCGAAGATTGCTCAAGAGTATAAAACACCAGCCCCAGCTTTTCATCGGAAACCATCAGTTCAAGCAGACCGTCCTGAACGTAACCGACATACGCATCGTCATTAAAATACAGCGCGCGGGGTCGTTCCGGTCCAATTAAATGACGTTGCAAACTCGTTTTCGAAAACGGCAGCATCTGCGACGAAACAGGAATTTTCAGATCTTTGAGTAACGGAAGTAGATAACCAGAATCATCCCCGAACTTCCATGTTTTACCATCAGCGTCCAACTCTCTCTGCAATCGGGTGATCACATTCTGCGGGGAAGCGTTACTATAGTTAATCGGTGCCTCCTCAAAGTCCAGAGGGGGAGCAGCCCGGATCGAACTGCTCCCCAATACAACCACAACAGCAATCACAACCAGCATTCGATGAAAGCCGCTCATTGACCGACTCCTTCCGTCGAAACCGCTTTGCCCCCCTGCTCTGTTCCCTCCACAAGCGTCGCTTTACGAATGCAATACAGCCTGCTGCCCGTCCGCATCACGAGCGAACCATTCACCGCCGCATAACCGTATTGAACGGGATCGGCAAAGGTCAGTCCGTTGCGCGTGCGCGGCTGTGCCCCTGCGTTGTTTTCGGCTCGCTGCGGTCCCCGGCTTTGTTTTACTTCAGCACCGGATTTTGCCTCGGAGGTTGTGTCTGACGGAGTACGCGGGCCGTTTCCCGCATCTGCAGAACGTCGCGACGAATGCGCTCCATGAGCGGCATCCTGACTGCGTTGCAGGTCAGCGTCTCCGGCGGCAGCCGCACCGGCAAACAGTTCGTTTTCAGCCAGAATCCGAAACGCGGGGCCGGCGGCAATCACCGTCGTCAGACCATCCTTGCCGGGAAAATAAATCCGATCACCGAGCCCGAGCGGTGTCGCCCAGCAGGGCTGCCGCAAGCGTTTGACATATACCTGCTTGCCCGTTTCCGCGTCAAAACAGTACACAACACCCACTTTGTTGACCCAGTACGCCAGCCCCTGATGCACCATCGGCGAACCAAACGAGGGCATCGCTTTACCGGTTTTCCAGAGAATCGTCTGCTGATATTCGTCGCCGACACGTTTGACCTGCATGGCAAAATTCGATTTCCTGGCGTCATCCAGCCGCTCATCGTGCATGCCCGGCGAAGCACTGATCAGAAACTTGCCCTCACCAAAAGCAATCGGCGTGCAGGCCCTGTTGCCGCCAACTTCTTCAAACGTCCACATCAGCTTCCCGCTGGCAGGGTCGTATCCATCCACACTGCCGCTCGAACTGCAGATGATCTGATCAGCCTGATCGATCTTCAACAACGCCGGGGATGCGTAACTCTGGCGACTGAAGCGTTCTGTTTTCCATCTCGTCTCGCCGGTCTGCTTGTCGACGGACAGCAGATATGAGGGACCTTCATGGTCGATCAGCACAATCACACTGTCCGCCGTCTGTAAGAGTGAAGCCGCCAGACCAATCCGCACTTCAAACTCGCCGTAATCCTCTGTCAGCGAGCGCGACCAGACCTGCTTGCCGTCATGAGTCAACGCCAGCAGATTCCCCGTTTCAAAGAAAGCATAAATACGATCCGCATCCACGACTGGTGTCGGAGCCGAACGACTTTGAAAATAATTGCCGCGCACCGGCTGCGAGGACGCCGTCTTGAAATCCCAGATCCGCTTTCCCTGCAAAAGATCCAGCGCCACGATATGGCAGTCGTTTTTCATGGCCCCTTCAATCGATGTCGCAAAAATCCTCTCGCCCCAGATCACCGGACTCGACTGCCCTTTACCGGGAATGTCTGTCTGCCAGGCGATGTTCTTTTCCGGCGACCACGTCAACGGTAGAGAATCGACGGCGAGATCTGTCGCTCCCGCCCCCTGAAAACCGGGCCAGCGCTGCGCGTTGGAAGTTCCGGTTGTTGTCTCCTCTGCAATGCAGACCACAAAAGTGAAAATCACGATGCCCGCAGACAGAATCGTCGCGCGCCAGCCTGCCGACCGCGGATTGGAAAATAGCTCATTCATATCTGTTTCTCCTCAGAAACGTTGAAATTAAGTTTGTTTGTTTTAATTTGAAAAGTACGATCAACAATTGATGTTAAAAATCGCCGATCACTTCACCGCCGCCTTTCGTTCCCAGTGCGCGCCAGAGATTGACGTCGATACTGTCGCTCACAAACCGCACGGAAGCATCACCCAGTCCGACGTGCACACCGCCGACATGCATACTCCGCGGCGCAAACCAGCCGAACCCGTTGCGGTGCACGTCGGGAACTTCTGAGTTCGGCGTCATATAAGTATTGAACGTCGTCAGGTGTTCGCGCCCCCAGATCCAGGAACTCCGACCGCGTCCGTCATAATTCGCGGCAGCCGCAGCCGCGGCTGCGATATCTGGATTATGCCCCGGCGGTCCGGTGAAACCCGCTCCGGCTGCCCCCATGCCTCCCCCGCCATAGCGCGCCATCTGCCGCTGCGGGTCGACGACGGGTCCGCTTCCGTCCTGTTTGTTGCCCATCAAGGATTCGGACAGAATCAGTGTGTTGGAGGAGCCATCTAACATATCCCGGAAACGAGTCGCTGACCCCCAGAAGAACATCCCGTTCGTCCGCGCACGCGTATCGTAATTGGAATCTCTTCCATCACCGGTGCAGACCACATAATTCGTCCCGGCAAACAAACCGCTGCCTGTATTGCTGTTTTGAAACAGCGGTGATTCCGGTTCACTCGGACACAGAAATAAAGGCAAAACCTGACCCGCAACCCCATTGTGAACGGGGTTCATCGACTGACTGCCCCCTGACCCGACCATCAGCGGGATATCAAAGTCAATCAGGTTCTGCAGGTTGCCTTGATCGACAAACGGCAGAATCCGCGCCTGAATAGAAAAACCATACGCACTGTCAGAAGACAGTCCGGGAAACACGCGGTATGCGCTTTCATAGTTGTGGGCTGCCAGGCCAATCTGTTTCAGGTTATTTTTGCATTGGGTGCGCCGGGCTGCTTCCCGTGCCTGCTGGACGGCGGGTAACAACAAGGCAATCAGAATGGCAATGATGGCAATCACCACCAGCAGTTCGATTAACGTAAACCCGCGACTCGTGCGCCGCCGGTGTGAAAAAGGGAATGACATGGTATTTCCTCGCAAGATAAATTTGAGTGGTCTGATTCAAACCCGTGCGCGCACCTTGAGCGCAGCAGTGAAACAGAATTTAAAAAAGAGTCTGAATCCGCGAGGTCTGTGCGGCCGGTGGTAGCACGCTCACAGCAGGCCGGTAACCAGCTTTGTGGAGAGCGAGCCGCGTCCCGCCGTAAGCGCACCAGCACAAGCCGCACGCCTGTCCGTTAACCCGATTCTCAGCGCGCAGCAGCGCACCGGAATCAGTCAGCGGATACGAATTCAGGCCATCGTTGTGACAGCCAGCGCTACGCGAGGAGGTGGTTCGGGAGGCTCAACCGTACATGCGGGCGCCTTCAGCGAAACAGGCAGCGTCCAGACAACAGGATCAGCGTGAATCAGGCCGGTCTGAATTTCAGGCAGAATCGCCCAGGGGAGACTATTCCAGAACAATCCCTGCCCCTGACATTTCTGCACCAACACGCCAATGACAAACAAAGTCTCACTCTCTTCCTCAGCCCCCTTTACGGCAGGCACATTCTCTGAGTGTGAGTGATCCGATTTAGAACAGCAATCCTTCGTTTTGGAAGCAGTTTGAATGATTGCGCTTACGTCTGCCGACTTTGGTTTTGTGCAACAGCCACCCGCTTTACAGACCGCAGTGTCAGATTCGTTCGCAGCCGCTGCGATGACATAAGTCGGCGGGGTGACTCCATTTGCTTCCGCCCAGACGAGTTTTTCTTTATTCGTGAAACAGCAGCAACTCTTCCAGCACTGTTCTGCGGAACGGCAGCCACAGGGGCGATTCTGGCAGGGATAGGGGGTCGACTGATCTTTTTCGACAGAGGACCGTGAGCCAACAGGCAGCGGAACAAACGAGGCGCAAAAAGAAACGAGTACCAGCAGACTGACCAGCCTGCGTACCCTGACGCACCTTAAATTACCGAGCCAGACAAACATCAATTGACCTTACGCCGAGTACTGTCGACGCTGCAAAAAACATCCTGTTGACTCGCCCTCCACACACGCCAGATTATCAGGAACGCCCCCGCAAAGCAAGGAAACGTACGATCCTCACGACAAAGAATCAAATCGCACTTCCACAATCAATGGGGCAGTTTGGCAGAGAAATCGTTGGCTCAAACAATTTTTATAACGCGCCGCTGCCTGTTAAGATGACGCGGATCGTGCGGAACAGAATCTTCATGTCGTTCCAGAAACAGCAGTTTTGTAGATACATCAGATCCAGCGAAACTTTTCTGCGGAAGCCTTCGATGTTGTTATCGTATCCATTCACGATTTGTGCCACGCCGGTCAGACCGGGTTTCAAGCCCAGGCGATTGATGTAGTTCGGGATCTCTTTGCTCAAGCCTTCGATGAACTCCGGGCGTTCCGGGCGCGGGCCGACCAGCGTCATTTCGCCTTTGAGCACGTTCCACAACTGCGGCAGTTCATCCAGTCGCGTTTTTCGCATGAAGCGCCCGAGCCGTGTCACCCGCGGGTCGCCTTGGACGGCGAATTGCGCACCATTTTTTTCGGCATCCACGGTCATCGTGCGAAACTTGTATAATGTGAACGGCATCCCGTAGCCAGTTTCATCACGCCGATCCGAACCGGAAACACGACGATCGGAACTCAGATCCAGTTCCAATAAATCAATCTGCTCCTGACGGCGGTCACTCTTCACTTTTTTTCTTAAATTCAGACCGACGCGGGTCTGTTTAAAAATCGCAGGTCCGGTAGAAGTGGCTTTGACCAGCACTACCAGAAATAGCAGCAGCGGAGAGAGCACAATTAACATGCTGAAAGAGACTACAATGTCGAGCAC
>NZ_CALFPF010000265.1 GCF_937919775.1 uncultured Gimesia sp. | reverse complement strand
CGTTGATACCTTGGCGCAAAAACAATTCGATGATTTTGTGAAACGGGTACGCGTATTTGCTCATCCCGATATTTCCCGACAATGTTCCGAGATGCAGGATTTTGAAAAATTACTGGTCGAATCGGTACAAGAATCTTTATGAACAGATTTGCAGAATATGGCTGTTATTCGGCTTGAGGGATGTTAAAATCGGGTTCGATGCTTTTCTGTTTTATTAATCGTTAGCTGTGAATGGCTCCGAAAATGGTCCGAACTCTGAAACTCAGTTGGGGAACATTCCATTTCATCATGGGAGGATTCCTGCTGCTCGCTGCAGGTTGTGGCGGTGGGAACGAAAAGATTCTCGAACCGAGTGCGGTGCCACAAAACACGGCTTCGCCTTCAGCAGCAAAAGCGCCGGATCTCAAATCCCTGGCTACCAGTTCTAAGCCAAAAGCACCGGTCAAACGAAAACAGCCAGAACTGGAAGGCAATCCGGAAGATTTCTTTGAAGTTGTGGATTATGTTCACAATTATCAAATTCAACATCCGCAAGCTGCCAGTGATGCTGAGGATCAGGTTGCCGTTGTGTTTCCGGCTCAGAAGGGAATTAATTCCACCACGTTTTCAGTGATCAAATCCGGAACGCAAAACGAGCCGGTAAAACCAGACGCAACCTTTGAGTTGCCCAAAGGGTTTTCTGCGGTGAAGGAACCCGGGTATTCTTCACAAGGGCTCCCCAGACGAATTCGCTGTGAGCGGGATTACAGTGAGATGGTTTTGGTTCCCGCCGGCGTTTCCATTCAGGGGCTGAGTAACGGCGATAAAAACGCGTCGCCTCAGTTTACCATTTATCAGAACGCATTTTATATTGATGTGCATGAGGTGACGTTAGAGCAATATCGCCGTTGGCGTTCCGAGATGATTGCCCAGAAAGGCAAGATTCCTGAACCGGCCGGCAACGACACGCAGCCTGGAGACTTCCCTGCATTGGGGATCTCTTACACAGATGCGTTAAATTATGCACGAACGATGGGTAAACAGCTCCCACGCGAAACGCAGTGGGAAAAGGCGGCACGCGGTGAAACGGGTTTTCAGTATCCCTGGGGAAATGGGCGCGCGCTGTGGCAGAAAACACGTCAGCCGGGTCAGGTCGATCCGGTCGGCACGTTTTCCGGTGATCTGAGTCCGTATGGCGTGCTCGATTTATCTGGCAATGCACGAGAGTGGTGTGAAGACTGGTACTCTGAAAATGCTTATCAGGCCGCACTGGCGCTGTCTGACGCAGGGGTGGTACGCGACTGGACTGGCCCTAAACGACCAGTCGTACCCAGCATGCGAGTCGTGCGCGGGAATCAGCAGGCCTGGGATGTCAGTAAACGCACGGGAGAAAATATGCGGACACCTCCCGGGGATGTTGGATTTCGTTGTGTATTGAATCTAACTCATTCCGTCACCGATCCCGAGACTTCAAAGGACAACCCGAAGCCCAATCATCCTCCGGTACCGAAAAATTCCAAGGCATTTTGAATCTCAGTTTCCAAGTGTCTGCTTTGCTTATGTTCAGATAACACAACCTCCAATTTTAGTTCCGCTGCTGAAACAGCCGGGTAATTTCCCCTGACTTCTCCGTGTTTTTTTGTGTTCTCCCGATTTTCCCCCCAGAAACTGCTTAAAGCCGATTCCGCACGCAAATTAAGTCTTGCGACAGGTCTTGTCGGCATAGTATAACGGGGCTAATAATTAGCCTGGCTAATGAATTGTGGTCCTTTATTTG
>NZ_CALFPF010000264.1 GCF_937919775.1 uncultured Gimesia sp. | reverse complement strand
ACTCAAACAAGAGTTCATTATGAAAAGAATACTACTACTTCCATTCCTGTGCTTAACAGGCATTCCGTTACTTCCTCTGAATATACTTCCTGTGTATGCAGATCAACCTGCAGGATCTCAAAAAAACATCACTGAAGCGATTCATCCGGAAATCGACTCTTCTGTCAAATCCGAACAAATCAGGGAACTCATTTCACCTGATCGAATCTCACCCGACCAGGGCGCAAGTTATATGGCCCGTTTGACAATCCCGCGGGCCGCCGATCGCGAATCACTCTCTACGTGTATTTTGCTGGAAAATGGAAAGCCGTTGCCACACCCCCATGCACTCCACAAACGGATTCGAGACCAGGGCAGGGGACACTACAGTCACTGGACTCCGAATACCCTTTATTTTTCAGCCAGTGATTCCTCTGACCCCCGAACGAATGGTAAAAAATACGAACTGGTCAATCACGAATCTTATTTTGAGAAACAATCATCCTTTCTCCTGACAGCCCCGCATTCAGAAATCGAATTCCCTGCTTTTCCGCGACGACAAATCCAACCTGTCAAAATCATCTGGCAAAATCTGGATACCCAAAACAAGGTTTCTCTCACCTGGAAACGCAAGGGGGCTCCCGATCTCACCAGTCAGGAAACGATGCTGGCCAGTATTTTAAAGCCCGGCATGCAGGAAGAAGAGAGAGCCCTCGCCATCTGGAAATTTCTGATTGACTGGCGATATCACTTTACTCCCGCGGAGCAGGGCGATGAACTTCACGACCCTGTCAAATTCCTGAATGTGTATGGCTACGGTTTCTGTGATGACTGTGCCACCAATTTTGCAGTCCTGGCGCGAAAAGCAGGCTTGCAAAGCCGCGTGTGGGGCTTATCGGGCCATGTTGTCGCGGAAGCATTTTACGACGGACGATGGCATATGTTCGATCCAGACCATCAGGTGGTTTACCGGAATGAACAGGGCGTGATTGCGGGAGTCGAAGAACTTTCGCAGCATCCGGAACTGATCACGAAAACTCCACTAGATCCGATTGGCAGCCCCTCACAACTGATTGCCGACTTATATACTTCAACCAATGATAACCGGGTTTCTGAAATACAGCCTGTGATCAATGACACAGTTATGGCCCCCATACTGGAACCACTGGACCATGTCGAATTCAGATTTTCTCATGCGGAATATGTCCATCAAAAACCGTCGGTCGATTCCGCGAAGCCTCCGGTGGTTGGAAATGGAACCTTAAAACGAACGAGCCCATTTCTACAGAATCTAAAGCAGACAGGCCCTCACCAGCGCGAATGGCATCTCAAATGGCCTTATGTCTTTTTGAAAGGGACACTCAACCTGAAATGGGAGGCGACCGAAACGCCTCCTTTCGTATTCATCTCGTCGGACACAAAATCCTGGCAGAAACTGGATGGCGATTTCACGAAAAATCAACTTCATGTTTCACTCGACCAATGGATTCAAAACCAGCCAACGGCAGTTTATGAATGTTTTGTCCGTCTGGAAAATCCCGACAAAACAGATCCTGCCGGTTCCATTAAACAACTGGACGCGGAAATGATCTTTCAGTTTGCCCCACGTGCACTGGCACACATCGACAACAAATATAACACTTTTGAAATGAAATTGACTTCTGACCCTGCAATCAACGGGAAAGGGGTCAAAGTTCAATTGCTCTGGAAAGAGATTGAGCAGTAATTTACTTCAATCTCGATACGCCTGATGGCAGCGTTTACATTGTGATTTCAGGATTTTCAGTTCGGAAGCGAACTGTTTCTGATTCCCATTTTTGAATGTTTCCTCCAGGCGTTTCACCTGTCCCTCAGACTGATTTAACCATGCTTTGAATGTCTCGTCATAATCGTCTACCTGCTTTCGCGCTGTCTCATGCAACTCTTCCCGCAAAAGTGTTAAAGCCTGTAAGACTTCTTTTTTGTCCTGGGGATTATTTTCGTTTGTTTTTGCCAGCCGCTCGAAATAGTGGCTGATCTGAACCATGGCGGTGACCATCGGCGTGACTTGAGCAGACTCAACCAACTCTGGCAATTTCTCATGGGGAGACGGGGCTTGAAACTGCCTCACGTCTCGCCAGAGACCTGCATAATCTTGACTGGTCCCCGCCTGATCCAAAAAGAGTAAAGCCCGCTTTTGATCGAGACTGCCTCGACACAGTCCCACCATTGCCGCTGCAGCGGGGCCCCGATGCTGGCCATGATGACAATGAATATAGATTGGCCCTTTGAGTTCTTTGGCGGCCCGCGCAAAAGCCAGACCTGCTTCCCGGGAAATCCCATCATAGCCGATGGGAACATGCACATATTTCATGCCGGCGGCTTTTGCCTGTTTCAAATCCGGCTGCGTCCCATCCACACTGATGATGGTTTTGATTCCCATTTTCTTCAGAGCTTCAAAACTGGTTTTCCCTTCCGGGACACTGCCGGAGTAAACCTGATCATCAATTTGAAACACGTTATGCAAACCGGGACGGCCCAGAGACCGGAATCGAGGTTGAGCCCTGTCTGCTTCAGATTCGATTTTAGTTTTTGATTCAATCTGAAAATCCTGACCATAGCAGGCCACCGATTCGATTCCCGCCCCAAGCAGGCTTACTAAAATAAATAGTCGTGTCACACACATGTCTTGCTGCATCCTGTTTTTTTACAACATCACTCACGCCACTCTTCTTAGAATATCAAACAAGTTGAATTTGTTCAGCTTTATTTTAAAAAATAAACAGGGATCAAGAATTACAGCCACTGACTGGAGAATGCGCACACATTTTTCAGTAAAATCAGTGTCTCGTACGAGTCGATGTTTTACAATCGCCTCGAATTAAATTCCTATACAAACCTGCCATCTTTTTCTGGTCTTAATTATGGCTTACGACGAAAATCTGGCCCAGCGAGTCCACCAGTTATTGCACCGTCGCACGGGGTTTTCCCAGCGAAAAATGTTTGGCGGGATCTGCTTCATGCTTCATGGAAACATGTGCTGTGGAGTGACTCAGCATGAGTTGATGCTGCGACTGGGAGAGAAAAACGCTTTAAAGGCTTTAGAAATGCCTCATACGCGCGAAATGGATTTTACCGGCAAACCACTGAAGAGCATGATTTACGTCGAGCAGTCTGGCTTTGAAGAGGATGACGATTTGAAATATTGGGTCAACCAGGCTGTGAAATTCGTCCAGTCACTTCCCCCCAAGACTGAACCATCTGCGTGATTTCAAACTGTCTTATTGACCAAGCTCATAACCGTTTGGACCATACCAGTAGCCATAAAAATGGTAGGGATCAAAATAGAACCCTGCTGACTGTTGCATGATTTGAGCATACGATGGGATCGGACTGACGTTGATATTCACTGTCGGGCGACCAGGTGTGATCCCCATTGCCTTACGTGCGTTAATTCGATTCAGACGCTCTTTGGCCTGCAAAAATGCCCTCTGTTGGATCAACTTCTGGCTGACAGACATTCGCTGATAAACCGGGCCAGAGTTCGACGGGGGCATCCTCGTGATGTTCACCGAGTTTTTTCCACTGACAAACCCCGTGTTATCCGAATGGATCTCAAGTGGTGTTTGTTCCTGACCATAAGCAGTAGCCAGAAACAGTTGGGATACAAACATCAGAGAATAAACAGAAGAGCGCATAGTGAGCCTCTCTCTTCACAGGGGTGATTTTCAACGTCAAAGAGATACACAGAAACGAATCACTGCGCATAATCTCAGCCCGTGGAACTGGATCGATCAGATTATGGGAGGTTCAT
>NZ_CALFPF010000263.1 GCF_937919775.1 uncultured Gimesia sp. | reverse complement strand
GATGCAAACTGATAGTTTGTGAGTGATATATTGTAGAAGCTAACGCCTTTATAAAAGAGTTTATCGATCTGATGTATGCGTAATCGTCTTCAACAGGAATCAATGACATGGACATAGTGATCTTCGGACTTCTGATCGGATTGACGATGATCACCTTGATTGGTCATGGTCTCTGGCTGCTTGCCGCCGCGTTCGTCAAATTCCTGACCAAAGACGATTCTTCCCCCCTGCCTGCTCCTGCTGCGAGAACAGACACCGAAGATCGACAGACCGCACAGCGTTATCTCAGGCGGTTATACTATGAAGGAAAAATCCCTGAGCAGGATTTTCAGAAGCTCCTGCTCTACACGGCCGAAGAACTCGCGGCCCCCGCAACAGCAACTGCCCCGCCATTATCAGAGCCCACAATCCAAACACCAGCGGTCTCCCCTCCCGAATTACAGACTTCACCACAAACAGAGAACGCTAAAGAAAGCTCCTCTTCAGAAATCGCCGATTTTCTGGACGACGATGATTTCCTCGATGAACCAACCGTCCAGAAACGCCCTGCGACTCTGATTCCTGAAACTGCAAAACCAGCAGAGAAACGCCCGCTTGGTTCTCTGCTGAGTGCATTCATGGAAGAAAAAAATATTCGCTGGGGAGAATTGATCAGCGGGCTGCTGATTGTAGGGAGTGCCATCGGCCTGGTTGTCAGTCTCTGGTCGACGTTGAAAAATCAGATTCCCTACCTCCCCGCGCTGCTGTTCCTGCTGGCAACCGCCGCCATTCATGGTGCGGGACTCTATACATATAAACGCTGGAAACTGGAATCCACGAGTCGCGGGCTGTTATTGATCACCGTCCTGCTGGTCCCGCTCAACTTTCTGGCCGCGATCCGACTCTCCGACCATCGCCCGATCACCGATCCGTTATTTATCCTTGCGATCAGCATCGGCTTTGCGGCGTTTGGATGGATGGTCTATTCCGCCAGCCGGATTCTGGTCAGTTTCGGACGCTGGCAACTGCTGGCGGTGTTACTCGGTGCGTCGGCGGGACAATTGATTATCTCTCGCATCGCGATCGGCGAGCCCTCTTTTCTGCGCACGAATCTGCTGGCGATCCTGCCTGTTGGCTGTTTTATCATCGCCATGACAAATATCCTCCGGCGGACCTTTCACTGGAAAGAAATCACGGATTCTCTGGCCCGCGAACTGGCAACCATCGGCGGTCTTTCGCTCTTCGCGGTGCTCGCTCCCTGCTGGCTGTTAGTCTGGTACTCGACCAACCGTCTGGAAACGTTTGCCTATCTGACACCGCTGGTCTCGGTCATGGAAATGCTGCTGATGGGACTGGGGCTGGTTCTGCATCATCGAAAAGAAAAAGACGAAGCACCGCACTGGTCGTTGGCCGGGTCTTCGCTCGCGGTTTTTTCGGCCTTAATGATGCTGATGAACTTCGCTATCGCCTGGCCGCGGGTTGAGATCATGATCGTACTCGGTATCGTCAATGGCATCAGCCTGACTTTACTGGCTCTCGAAGGCCGGTTTGCCTTCTGCCATATACCGGCTCTGATCTCGGCAGCGATCGCCGGTTTACTCGGTTTTCATGTCCTCACAGACACCATCGCCTTGCAGGGCACTTCACAACGTGTCCTGGTCGAATCACTTCTGCTGGGACGCAGTGCTGTGGTTTTCATCGCGTTTGCCATCCTCGCCTCTATCGCAACTCTCTTTTTGAAACGTGCCAAGAAAGAAGAAGCCGCCCGGTATTATTTTTATGCAGCGGGATGTTTTTCCGTCGGTTCCAGCATGATCGCCATTTATGCCGGCTTTATTACTCGAACCGATCATATCTGGACCACACTCTCTCTGCTCGTGAATTCGATTGCCTGCCTGATCGCCAACTGGCGGATTCGGAAGCAGTTCGTTTCAGCCATTGCATCAGGCCTGTGGTTTCTGACTCTACAACACGCACTCTGTATCAATGTGTCATTCCGAAGCTGGCTGTCCGGCTATGATCTCTTGCCGGATGCCCCCTTTGTCTGGGGCTGCTTGATCCATGCCACGGCCGGACTCAGCTTCCTGTTCGGATTGCATTATTGGTCCCGCTCCAGAAATCATTCCAGTCCCCCCTGGTCCATCCTTCCATTGAAATCGAATCCGTTTACGCTTCCCATCGTGAATGGTTCTTTACTGACATCAGTACTGCTGGTCCCGTATGTGCTCCTGCAGACCATGTCGGCGGAAATGCATGCCTGTTATGCGTTCTGGCTGTTGCTGATCTGGATCACGGTCGCTCTGATAAAAAAATCCGATTTCTGGTTTCTGTTTTCGCAACTGGCGGGAACGGTGGGCAGTCTGTACGTAGCAACTGCCATCGGTGAGCATTACGGTCTCTGGGAACACTCCCGCTGGTCGCATCCCAAATACTGGTTAGTTCATATCATGGCAGTAGCGATCTGGATTCTGCTGGGAGCGGCCGTTCATTCCAAAAAATATTCCCGGAATCTGCTCGGCTCTCTGGCTCGGGCCTCGCGTTTGAACATTCAACCTGTGCTCTTGGCTGGTTCGCTTGTCACGACAGGTTTCGTGCTCTTTCTGTCGATCATTCCTGCTATCGCTGTCGACTTTGAACTGGCGTATCAAATGCAGAAAGTACATCACTATGCGGCCCCTTTCCTGCTGGCATTATTGCTCTACACACTTGGATTGACGATCGTGACTATGGGCAAATTTCGGGAATACGGCTTCGGTACCATGTCTGGTTTCATTCTGAGTGTGTTACTCCTCGCTGTTGCTCTCAATCTCCGAAATCTGAACCTCTCTTTAGCAACCATCGGGTTTACAGCCCCCCATTCAACAGAAGCCTTCAGCGTCTGGAGCTGGGGCTGCCTGGGCTTATTAACCGTTGCTTGTGTCTCTTATCTCAACAGTCGCTACCAGAAAAACGCCACGCAGGGATTGCTGTTCATGACCTATCTCGTTCCCTTCCTGATTGCGGGTTACTTTATTGAACAACATCGCACCGCGGATGCCCTGCGCTGGGCATTGGGGATCTATACGCTTTTCATGACGGTACTGATTCTAAAATCAGAATCAGTTATGCAATATTTACGTTCAAAACAAATCCGGTTGCGCTACTTGCCGAAGCTGTTCGCAGACAAACCGGCGTGGTGCAATCTTAGTGTTCTGGGCGCTTGCCTTCCCTTGCTTGCTCTGACAATCTATCAGGTCTTCGGTTCCTGGCTGGAAATTTCTCCCCAGCTTGAACCTGCAGCAATCTCTGCACTGATCAAACCGCTCCTGGCGTTCTGTGTCCCGATTCTGATGCTGATGGTCGCGGCTGTGTTTTATGCCATTCACTTTCGTTCCACAGGCTGGATGCTGATCGGTTCGCATTTCCTCGCCGCGACGGTAATCACGGGCACGATCATCACGATTTCGGAACCATTGAACTCGTTCTACTGGGATGATCTGATTCGCATTTCGATTTATACCGGACTCGCATTTGCATTCTATGGAATTTTCTGGCTGTTTATGGAACAGCAAATCAATCCTCAGTATCGGGACCTTCAAAGTCTGTCCCCGGTTTCCTGGCCGTTCGTTCGCGGGCATTTTGCGAGTATGTTATGCCTGGTCGTCATCCCGTATCTGCTCCCGTTCCTGATGAATCTGAACAACCCCGAACACAACTGGAAGCCGTTCTTCCCGGACACCTCGCCCATCGCGCTGCTGACCATCATCGTCGCGGCTATCAGCGTCAGACTGTTTTCCCGCCGCTATTCCAGCAGCCTCAAAACAAACGGACTGACATTTTTGAGTTTGGCTTTCATCGGTCTGGTAACAGTTCTGTTCTGGCAACACTCGCAATTGACTGCCTGGAAGATAAACCTGCTGATGGAAGTCGGTTTGATTCTCGTGGGAAGTTTTCACACGCTGCGATTTGTGCTGGAGTCGCGCCAATCACCGGATGAATTGGACCATCAGGCCAATTCGAATCGGTATTGGCTCTGGTCCCAGTTAATCGGTCTGATGTTATTTTTGTTTGCATTCCGTGGCGGCTGGTCAGATCCCCTGCGTCCCATTCCTGCAGTCATGATTTCAACGGTGTGGACGGTCATTTATGTCATTCTGGGCATAACACTTCGCAAAGAAATTCTCAAATACGCATCGCTGGCCACCGCATCAGCAGGTACCATCTTTCTGATCACTGCCCACTGGTTTGATCCGGGAATTCAGCTTCAAGTACAAAACGGAATGGATCTCCTCAAGTGGCTGATCACGACGGCAGCCGTCATGTCGGGTTGCTGGCTGATCATTGATCTTTATCAGCAGGAACGTATTTCAGAAGACGCGGCTGCAAATGAACAACCAGCGCTTCAGCAGATTCTGTCGCGAATCCTCACCGGTCTCGTCCTGTTCTACACCCTGCTGATTACGGTCTCTCGTACGTTGCTGGTTTCGACAGACGTACCTGTCATTCGCGATCTGGCGGGTTGGGTTGCGTTAATCTCAATCTCGCTCCTGCTTTTCGGCCTGCTCTGGGACCCGAAAAGCCGTTATTCGCTGCCGGCTCTGTTTACCGTGGGAATCTGTGGAATTGCAACCTACCTCAGCAATGAAACCGAACTGCGCCTGCTGGCGCAACATTCGGGCCTGGCGATGGCCGGTTATGCCTGTCTGCTCGGCGGTTTATGGCGTCTGCGAGTAGTGCTGATCCACAGTGCTACAGCATTTGCGATTCCCAATCTGGAATCCCTTCGGAAGCAATCCTTAAACTGGCTGCCTCCCGCGGTGACTTTCCTCTCGGTTTATGCCATGCTCTCTTTATTGCACAGTGTGCTCCGTTTTGAAGATCAGAATCTGCGCTGGTGGTCGGTTCTGGGAACCGCCATCACCGGCCTCGCGTTCTACGCAATGAGTAATCAGCGCGAACTCTCGCAGATGTTCAAAAAACGGGCCCTGTTGGCCGGTGGAGTTGGCTGCCTGTATTTCGGCTGGGCGTTACTTCCGGTACAGGGTAACTTTTACTGGCTCGATCACCTGATTCGATTACTGGAAGTGGTTTCCGTGCTGAGTCTGGTGACCACGCTGATTCTGGTCAAATGGCCGACTCTTCATCAGGACTGGTCTGACGCATTACGAAAAAGTTCACGCACGTTTCTGATAACCGCTGGTCTCTCGCTGCTGTCGATCCTGATTTCAGAAACCGGATTTTTACTGGCCGATATTCCGCTGGTGATCTCCAAAGCCCGAATTGCCGTTGTCTCTGCGACTCTGGTTGCCCTTTCCGCCGCGTTGATCCTGATGGCAGCGGTTCCTAAATATGATCCGTTTCAATTTCCTCTGAAACGACGCATGCTGTATGTTTATGCGGCTGAAATTGTTCTGGCCCTGCTGTTCCTGCACATCTACCTCACGCTGCCGGAACTCTTCCGTGGCTATCTCCTGCCTTACTGGCCGTACATTGTGATCGCTATCGCTTTTGCCGGTGCCGGGGTGGGAGAATTCTTCGAGCGTATCGGTTTGAATGTGCTGTCAGAACCACTCCAGCGAACCGGCGCCTTTTTACCTTTGCTGCCAGCACTCAGCTTCTGGATTCATGCGGCTTCCCGGCAGGCGTCACCGGTTGTCGGCGATTATTCGATGATTCTCTTACTGATCAGCATTGTGTATGTGGTGATGAGCTTATGGAGAAAGTCTTTCGTGTATACCACGCTGGCTGCGCTCGCCGGCAACGGTGCGCTCTGGGCCTTCTGGGTGGAACAGGGGCAGGTCTTCACGCAGCATCCCCAACTCTGGTTGATTCCTCCTGCACTTTCGGTCCTCATCGCCACGCATTTGAATCGCAGCAGACTCAGTTCCGCACAGCTCACCGCCATCCGCTACTTCTCCACGATCACGATTTACGTCAGTTCGACCGGAGACATGTTTATCGCCGGCGTGGCGAACAACTTATGGCTGCCGGTCATTTTGTGTGGCCTGTCCGTGCTGGGCATCCTGGTAGGGATGATGCTCAGGGTCCGTGCCTTTCTGTATGTCGGAGCTTCATTTCTGACGCTCTCGATTGTCAGTATGATCTGGCACGCATCCCAGTCCCTCGGTCATATCTGGCCGTGGTGGGCGTTCGGAATCGGTCTGGGAATCTGTATCCTGACCCTGTTTGGCATGTTTGAGAAGCGTAAAAACGAAATGCTTGAGCTCGTGGGCAAGCTCAAGCATTGGGATCGTTAAATCACAGCACAGACTTTACTCGTCCGTCGTAGTACGATGATTCCGTTTGCGTTCGTTTTCCGTCAGATAGATTTTCCGCAGACGAATGATCTTGGGAGTGATTTCCACATATTCATCATACTCAATGTATTCCAAAGCCGCTTCGAGACTCATGTCACGCGGCGGTTTGAGAACCATATTTTCGTCTGATCCGGAAGCGCGAACGTTGGTCAATTTTTTGCCGCGGATCGCATTCACAACCAGGTCATTGTTACGAACATTTTCCCCGACAATCATCCCTTCGTAGACATCAGCTCCCGGTCCCACAAAGAACTCGGCACGGTCCCGCAGTTTCCACAATGCATAACCGACTGCCTGACCTTTATCCTGGGAAATCAGCACACCGTTCGCACGGCGGGGTACTTCCCCTTCACTCAGCTTGTAAGCTTCGAAACGGTGATTGATGATCGCTTCACCGCGCGTTGCATTCAGCAACCGTGTTCGCAAACCAATCAAACCACGGGCAGGAATCGAAAATTTCAGGTGTGACATACCTGTTTCACTGGAAGTCATATCGACCATCTGGCCACGGCGGGCACAGACCAGCTCCATGACAGACCCGACGACTTCCGAAGGCGCATCCACTTCCAAAGATTCAAAAGGCTCGTGCCATTTCCCGTCAATTTTCTTGCGAATGACTTCTGGTTTGCCGACGGAAAGCTCATAACCTTCCCGTCGCATCTGCTCGATCAGAACTGATAAATGCAGGATGCCGCGACCGGAAACGGAGAAGGAATCTTTATCCTCGCGCTCTGTGACACGCAAAGCCACATTCGATTCCAGTTCGCGCATCAGCCGTTCACGCAGATTACGACTGGTGACATACTTACCATCCTGTCCTGCCAGCGGAGAACTGTTGATCGTAAATAACATCGATAATGTCGGTTCATCCACGTCGATCCGAATCAGTGCCTGGGGCTTCTCTGCACAGGCAATGGTATCGCCGATTTCCGGATTATCTAATCCGATCAGAGCGACAATGTCGCCTGCAGAAGCCTCTTCGGCGGGGGCACGTCCCAGATTGTTGTATAACTCAACCGTATCAACGGTGCTCTTAATGTGGTCTCCGTTGCGTTTAATAACCATCACGCGTTGGCCAGGCCGAACTTTTCCACTGTTGATGCGGCCTGTTGCCACGCGGCCGACATATTCGGACCACTCCAACGTGGTGACCATCATTGTCAGCGGTGCATCCTGATTGACATCGGGCGCTGGTACTTTTTCCAGGACCATGTCCAACAGCGGATGAATGCTGTCGCCAAAATTGTCGAGGTCATGCGTCGCGAAACCTTCGCGGGCACTGGCATAGATATAGGGAAAATCGAGCGTTTCATCGTCTGCGTCCAGTTCGACGAACAGGTCGAACATCTCGCTCAACACATGATCGGGACGACAGTCGGCACGGTCAATTTTATTGATGACCACGAGCGGCTTTAAGTTGCATTCCAGTGCTTTTTTCAAAACAAAGCGGGTCTGAGGGCGAGGACCTTCAAAGGCATCCACCAGGATGAGAACGCCATCTGCCATTCGTAAAACACGTTCGACTTCACCACCGAAATCCGCGTGACCGGGAGTATCAATGATGTTAATCTTCACGCCCTTATACATCAAAGCGATGTTTTTGGCTAAAATGGTGATTCCGCGTTCGCGTTCCAGATCGTTCGAATCCAGAATACAGTCACCTTTTAACTGAGCATCACGAAAATGACCACTTTGATGTAATAAGGCATCAACCAGCGTCGTCTTCCCATGATCCACGTGCGCAATGATAGCAATGTTCCGCACATCTTCTCGTTTCATGACTCTCAACTCTTCCCACTATGAATCTCTCGAAAGACCATCTTGACATTCAAACGTTCCTTACAGGGAACAGAGGGTCTCAACAAAAAACCGCTTCTCAGCGAATCAGGCAACTATATAAGGGGCGATATATATCAACAATAGATTAGTCGTGCAAAGCCCAGAAATAGACATTCTTACTGGCAGTTCTGACCGGTTTTAGCGATACTTTGATCATTACTACGTCAAATCTTCATAAATTGAGAGCGCACACCGTCAATTTCAAGCTTACAGGGGGTTCATCTCATATGGGACAGCTTTGCTTGCGCACCTGCCTTTATCTCTTGCTTCTGATTTTCATTCCTGTTTTATCGGTATCCGCCCAGGAATCAGAACAGCTCGATTTGATCCTCAAAGGGGCAACGATCATTGATGGCACGGGAAAGCCCGGATTTACAGGCGACATCGCCATCAAGAACGAACGTATAGTGTCTGTCGGCCCGGAAATCACTGTCCCGGCTGACCAGATCATTCAGTGCCGCGGCCTGACGATCGCCCCTGGGTTTATTGATTTACATAACCATAGCGACCGGCAGATTATTTCCCCACTGACCCGTGCCAATATGAATTTTGTCACCCAGGGATGCACAACGATTGTCACAGGTAATTGCGGCAGTGGGCCGGTCGATACGGGAGAATATTATCGTAAAATCGATACTACGGGAAGCGGTACAAATGTTATGCATCTCATCCCGCAAGGTTCTCTGCGTGATCAGGTCATGGGGTCCGGCCAAAGAGAGCCTACCCCTGAAGAGCTGAAAACGATGAAAACGCTGGCTCTCAAGGCCATGCAGGACGGCGCCTGGGGGATGTCAACCGGTCTGATTTACGTTCCGAGTTCTTATGCGCAGACAGACGAACTGATTGAACTGGCGAAAATTGTGTCTCAACACCGGGGGATCTATGCCAGTCACATCCGCAATGAAAGCACGGAATTACTTTCCGCCATCAATGAAGCCCTGAAAATTGGCCAGGAGGCAAAACTACCCGTGCATATTTCTCACTTCAAATCCAGTGGGCAAGACGCCTGGGGACTGGTGATCCGAGCCGCTCAGATGATCGACGATGCACGAAAACAGGGACAAACCGTCACCGCAGATCAATATCCTTATATTGCTTCCAGCACATCACTGGGTGCCACTTTGATCCCTCCCTGGGCTAGAGCAGGCAGCGATAAAGAGTTGATTGAACGCCTGGCAGCACCGGAAACTTCTCAAAAGATCATCAGCCAAATCGAGAATAATATTGAAAAGCGCGAAGGGGGAAAAGCCATCCGGATTGCCCGCTATTCTGATAATCCAAAATGGGTGGGAAAAAATCTGCAACAAATCGCCGACGCGGAAAATAAAAGTGTGCTGGAGATTGTGCTGGAAATCACACGTAATGGCGGAGCTTCTGTTGTGAATTTCAGCATGAATGAAGACGATGTCCGCCAGATTATGAAAATTGACTGGGTCGCGACGGCTTCGGACGGTCGTGCCTATCTGCCGGGGTCAGATCGCCCTCATCCACGAAATTACGGGACTTTTCCACGCAAGCTGGGTTATTATGCGATCCAGGAAAAAGTCATTCCACTGGAACATGCGGTCCGTAGTGCCACGGGTCTGCCTGCTGATATTCTAGGACTCAAAGACAGAGGTTATCTTCGCGAGGGAGCGTATGCAGATATCGTGGTTTTTGATACAAAACAACTGATTGACCAGGCGACTTTCGATGACCCCCATCAATATTCGAAAGGAATCCGCTACCTGTTCGTGAACGGACAGCCGGCCATCAATGCCGGATTTCCCACAGGCAGTCTGGCGGGCAAAGCCCTGCGTCATCCCGCGGTTGACGAACCGGCAGAAAACCACACTCCTTAATCACGCCAGGAAGGCTCCTGCTTTGAATTCACATCACGTACAGCTACTGGTCAGCATTCGGCATCGGGACGAAATCGAGCCCGCACTGCGGGGGGGTTGTGATATTCTGGATCTCAAAGACCCCTTGAACGGGGCGCTTGGCATGGTTGATGAGTCGACACTGTGTTCGATATGTGAGTCTCTGCGCAATCGCCCCGTCTCTGTTCCGGTCAGTATGGCTCTGGGAGAACTGCGGGAATGGCAGGAAAAAGATTCCGCCCCCCTCATTCCTGCAGAAATCACCTACCTGAAAATGGGTCTGTCGCACACGGCCGGGCTGTGCAACTGGTATTCACACTGGCTGGAAGTGAGACAACGGATCGAAGCCAGAAACAACACCGCGTTTCAGTGGATTGCTGTCGCTTATGCAGACTGGAAACTGGCAAAAGCGATTTCCCCACAGGACGTTCTCACAGCCGCCATCGAAAGCCGGTCTGCGGGACTTTTAATCGACACTTATTCCAAACAGGGGCAAAACCTGCTGGACTCTCTGTCTCTCGATGAGTTGAAAGCACTGATTGAGCAGGCACGGTCCCATAAATTAAAAATAGCACTGGCCGGATCGATCGATTCGAAAACCCTGACATCACTGGCAGAGGTCTCGCCGGATATCATCGGAATTCGTGGCGCAGCCTGTCTCGGAAAAGTGAGAACGAACGGCTTGCAGGAGCAAGCGGTCAGAAAATTTCGAACACAACTCGACCGCCAGTTCGCGTTGACCGAATCAGGATGACGTATTCGTCGAAACCGTATGTTCTTTCGCATCCTTCACGGGATTGTAGGGAGCATACTGTTTCAGTTTCAACTTTTCGATCATGGGAATGACATGGTTGGCTGGAATCGCAAAGGATTTTGTTCTGCCTGCACGGGCAATATTCAACCCGATCGCCTCTCCTTTGAGGTCCACAATCACACCGCCGCAGTCTTCCGGGCGGAGCACGGTATCGTGCTGTAAGACTTCCGTAAAACCGGTTTTACGACGGCTTAAGTCCCCGCCCATTTTTTTCTGCATTTCGCGTAAGCGGTCATAAATCAGCATCTGCGGGTCGGTCAGGACGACGACCGTAGTGAGTTCTTCTTTTTCCCGTAAGACTTTCAGCAGCACCCGGTCTCCCGGCAGGAACTTCTGCACAAAATTTGAAAGGGCGCTCGCACTTTCAATGTCTTCGCCAGCCACATTCAAAATCACATCGCCGGCCTGAAGTCCTGCTTCTTCTGCACCACTCTCGCGCATGACCTGCTTGACCAGTGCGCCCCCCTTAGCGTCGTCAATACGTACTCCCAGCACACCGGGCTCTGGCTTGATCGCACGCCGGGGAACACTGAGAACTCCCACACTGACAGGCGACATACTTAAGCCGGGTGTCACCAGCCACTGACCGACCCGGGGATCGATGGCCGATTGCCATTTCACTGTGGGCAGGCCTTTGGCATCAATCTTGATCAATGCCAGATCCAGTTTGCCATCGACGCCGACGATCTCTGCTTCATGTCGTTCTGATGTCGATAACTCGCAGGTGAGATGTCCTTCCAACTGGCTGGCCTTAGTCAGAATCCAACCATCTGCTCCCACAATGGCGCCCAGGCAGGCTTCTTTTCCGTTGGATCGAATCCGCACCGTCCATGAACGGGGTGTTGAGACCACAGAACGAAAGGCTTTACGAATCTGGGAGCCACCGGTTAACTGGCTTGGTTGTAATTGATCCTCGGCATAACCCGTGGAAATCAGCCATCCGGCGAAAACCGGAACGATCAAAAACGCCAATAGAGACTGAACGCTGATCGACTTTTTACTTCTATTTTTTTGATCGTGGCTCAAGAGCATCTCCTCAGACCTGCATTATTACCTTGATCTTCATTTCAGAGCAATAAAAGAAGATCGAATCGTTTTCTGAAATTTCATTTAGTCTCGGGCCGCCAGTTGCACTTCAACCAGGATCGTTTTCTTATCTCGAATCAGTTTGAGTTGCACGGTTTGACCGGGTTTATATTGTTGAACGACTTCAGCCAGCTGTTCAATGCCTGTAATTTTCTCTTCGTTTAATTGAATAATCAGATCGTTTGCTTTTAATCCCGCGATTTCCGCAGGAAAACCTCGCGTGACACCCGTCACTTTGCAGCCTTCGTCAGAATCGATTCCATTCACTCCCAGCACGGCGTTCTGCCCCAGAGGCTTCGCGCCCCACATATCTCCGGAAACCAGTTTATCCCAGTCATCCTGAAAGGCAGAGACGGGAATATGAAAGTTCCAACTGGTTGCAGGACCGATACGACTGTGGATGCCGATGACCTCGCCCTTCATGTTAAAGAGAGGTCCACCGGAATCTCCCCCGATCAGCGTGCAATCGGTTTGAATCAGATGTTTCTTGCGAGAGACCACTCTTCCCAGTCGGACGACAGGCTCGCGCCCTGCCTGATAACCATTCGGGTGTCCGGTTGCCAGCACCCATTCTCCGGGCTCCAGTTTGGAAATATCTCCCATCTTCACCTGGGAAAGTTTGCTGATATCAATTTCGCTGTCTTCGACAAGTTTCACCAGGCCGGCATCCATCCCCCGGTTTAAACCCATCGTCCTGCCTTTTAATGTTCTGCCATCGTGTAAAATAATTGTGGCATTTTTTTGAGCCAGCCCGATCACGTGTGCCGCGGTCAGAATATAACCGGCTTTATTATCAATGATCACACCACTCCCCTGTGCATCACCCACACGCACCGAAACGGTACTGTGAATCGATAACTCGGTGAGCGAAGTCACCTGTTTCTCAATCGCCTGCAGATCCTCTAATGAATCAGGAACCGTCTTGAAAAAAACTTCTGAGAGCGCAGCAGCCGGAACAGGAGTGACGGGCTTGAGAACCTTCACCTCTTCTGCACTGATGCGGGAAACCGACAATGCGATGATTAATATAAACGCACTGCTCGGAATGCGTCTCATTAAAGCATTCACTGCTCCACCCGGACTGAATAAACGGCTTGATTTCATAAATCTTCTTACAACGATAATTAAAGAAGTACGTCTTAGGTAAGAAATGTTGACTATAGGATACGCGATTCACATATGCGTTTACAAGAAAAAACACAAAAAACAAAATGGTTGACCATTTTTCTAAATTCGTTACAAAGTAAGACTTGTGACGGTTTTCGATCTCCGAAAAGAATTTCAGATCTGCTGAATCTTGCTTTTGACAGTCCTTTCATTCAGGAGAAAATCCACTATGATTCCTCAAGCTATCTAAGCGAAAGCCTCGTTTCATT
>NZ_CALFPF010000262.1 GCF_937919775.1 uncultured Gimesia sp. | reverse complement strand
ACCAGAGACAGGCTGGCTGTCACAGCAAATGCGAATATTGCGATGCATCCGGTAGAGCGTCGGGAGTAACCCATCATGAGGAAGCCTCCCTTGTATTCAGTTTTTGTGAAACCTCAGCCATCCGTAATTCCATATCCCAGCAGTCAAGACGGACGCGCAGATCAATATAAGTAAAGAACCAGGCGATTCGACCAATGGGATAGACCAGCAGGATGAAGCCCGTCAACACGGTTAAGACACGCGGGTCGGATGTCATCAGTAGAAAGATATTGGACACGGACTGGTCGATTGCTTCAGGGTCCATCAGATAAGGAATCTGACCAATCAAGATCGGAAACTCCAGTAATTTATAGGAAAGATAATCGAAGGTAATAAACAATACTAACGTCAGGATATAGCAGAACATGAATGTCCAGAGACCACGAAAAAATAGTGCGCTGAAATCATGAGAAACGAGGTCTTTCGTGCGATGATCGTGAGAGGTACCTTCCTGTGAAGCGATGTCGGCATAAATGAGTGAGAACTGCTCTGCTCGAAAGCCGTTCCGCAAAGCTAACCAGATTCCCGGGAAAAAGAGATAGATGAAACCCAGCAGGATGAAGATGTCTCCGGAGAACAGAATTAAAGCAGGTCCGATAAATAACAGCGCCCGATCGAACAGACACCGTATCATCAACGGGATCAGTTGTGGAATAAATTGCCGCTGTAAACTTCGGAACCCCTGCGTATTTCCAAAAGTAAATAATGCCGAATTCCAGGTGAGCAGCACTCCCAGCGGTGAAGTCGTAAAATAGGCGATTGTGATCGCCGTTCTGATATCCACCAGAAAATAGTAACTGAGCAGATAAACCAGAGTGCAGGCCGGAATGGCAAACAGAGCCCACAGTTTGAGAATGGGAATCAGAAAGCGACCATAAAACATGACCGCCAGATCCAGGCAATTAGCTGACTTCCGGGGAACGAAGGCAATATTCACATGGTCGAATCTCATAGTCGCCGTTTCCCAGTCAAATTTGTTTCCGAAGATTTACTTCGTTCACTGCTGCTGGCTGTTAATGGCTTCGCATCAGATTGCAGTCCTGCGAATCCCAGATATACGAAAACAATCAACCAGAGACCGCTGCCGACTATGTATTTCACGAGATTCGGAATTTCAGACGGGGACCAGAACGCTTCGATGAATGCCGCCACCACCAGCATGACGGCAGCACCTCCGGCGATCTGGACGGCTTCAAGCCCACGTACCTGCAGCGATTGGAAACGGGTTCTCTGACCGGGGTGAATGAGGGCGTTTCCCAGCATCAGGCCGGCTCCTCCCGAAATGGCAATGGCCGTCAACTCAAACGAACCATGTGAGATGACAAAACTCAAAAATCGATCTCCATGTCCCTGGCTGACAATATAACCGGAAACCGCTCCCAGAAAAATTCCATTGAATAACAGAGTGTAAACCGTCCCGATTCCCAGCAGAATTCCCAAGGCAAAGCATTTTAAAGCGATTCCTACATTATGATTGATATAAAAGCCCGCCATCGTCGCCCGCTCATCACCAAAGTTTCCAAAGCCGGAATCCTCCGGCGAGTCCGAATCTGGATTCTCTTCAGTGTCTTCCATTTCTGTATTGAGCGGGCTCTCTTCTCCATACATCTGATCAAAGCTGGCCA
>NZ_CALFPF010000261.1 GCF_937919775.1 uncultured Gimesia sp. | reverse complement strand
CAATTCAAAACAGACCATTAAACACTTGATAAAATCAGTCGCTAATTCACAAACAGAAATTCATTAGAAGAAATCAAAACTCGACACAGGCTCTGCCAGGTTCGCAGTTCTTTTTCTTCTGCTGGCATCTCTAATGATTTTAAATCCTGTCTGTACTGTCCGATGTAGTTACGGGCTTGTGTGATTTCCATCGCTGTCGCAGGACGACTGAAGATGCGTTCGTAAATTCGATTCACTTTCGCAGACTCATCCAAATGTGTTTCATGCATAATTTGATCGGCAAAGTCTTTTGTATTCTGCATCACAAATTCACTGTTCATCATGAATAACGCCTGTGGCGCCACCGTTGTATGCGTGCGGTCACCCGAGAGTACACTGGGGTCAGCAAAATCAAATGCCTGCAGAACTTCATAGAGTGCGCTTCTCACAATCGGTAAATAAACAGAACGGCGATTCGATTTATAAACCACAGGATCTACGTTGCTGGTACTTGTGACATACTTCCTGTTCTCGACACCCAACTGAGAACCTCCCATTTCATAATCGAGTTTGCCGCACACTGCTAAAATGGAATCTCGAATCGCTTCCGCTTCCAGTCGTCGCCGGTTCATGCGCCACAATAGTCGGTTCTCAGGATCGCGCGACGCCATTTCCGCGTTATAATCGGCACTCATCTGATAAGTGGAAGACAACATAATCAAACGATGCATGGCTTTGATCGACCAGCCCTGTTCAACAAACTGAACCGCCAGCCAATCCAACAGTTCCGGATGTGTGGGACGTTCGCCAAGTTTCCCGAAGTTATCCGGCGTTCTGACGAGACCTGCACCAAAGTGCCAGCGCCAGATTCGATTCACCATCACGCGCGCTGTTAAAGGATGTTGCCCGCTGGTTAACCATTGCGCGAACGGGAGCCGCCCGCTTTGCTGATCATTGATGGGGGTTTGATTTTCTCCCTCGATAATCTGCAGAAACTGTCGAGGCACTTCTTTTCCAAGTGTAAAGTGGCTTCCCCGCAAATGAACTTTCACATTCTCTGGTTTTTGTTCCGAGACCGCCATCGCTGTCGGATATTGAGGCAGTGCTTTTTCGAGCCCTTTTTTGGCTTCCCGCTGTTCGGCTAATTGCGTTTTTATTTCCGCCGCAAAGTAGTTCTCGTGATCGGAGGGTAAAGCAAACGGTCCTTTCGGATCAGACAGCACCTGGCGAATGGCTTCGCGCTCGGCATCTGCCAGTGATTTCGCACTTTTCCCTGCTTCCGTCTGTTGAAATGTCTGCCATTCCTGTTCCACTTCTGCAAAAAGTTCTCCATAAAGCTGAGCCGCTTTAAGCAATCGCTCTTTCTCAGGCTGCTCATTCAGCTTCTGAAACCGCTGATAAACGGGCCCCAGTTTCTCTGGTGTTTTTCCAGTACGGACAATTTCATTCCAGACAAAAAAAGGTGATGTTTTATCCGCTGAATTTTTCGTCAGATAGTCGGCCCACTGCAGCGTAATACTGCTGATGAGTTTTGTCTGGGGAGAAGAGACATCAGCAACGAGACTCTGGTCTGCCTTTGAAACCTTTCGCGGCGGTGCAATCAATATTTTATCGATATGCGGGAAGGGAATTTTACTTTCGAGGTGTACCTTGTTTTTGCCTTGTTTGAACTGATAAAATCCCTCGACTTTCCATTGCTGTGACTTGGGATACCAGCTTCCGGTTACCTCGCCGGCAGCATCGTTCTTGACTAATTGGTCATTAATCGAAAGTTCAACCGGTCGTGCGTCCGCTGCGGCATAGCGAATCTCGAGTTGATACAGGCCAGACTCTGGCAGTTCAATTTCGTACTCGGCAATATTCGGCAAGGGGCCGTTGTTATAAATGACGCCAATTCCCTCGCCATAACCGGTCAATGATTTTTTCACATTGCCCGTCTGGTAATTTTCTGCTTCGACAACAACTGCGGAGTGCAAGGTGTAAGATTGCGGATCATCGCCAATCGGTTTCGTGGCGCTCATCAATTGATCGGCGTGCTTTTTAATCTCAGCCGCGATTAAATAGTCCGCAACATGTTTGCGTTCATCGTTCAGTAACTGCGCGTCCGCCTTTTTCACCACAGATTGAATGTTCGCTTCCAAATCCGCAATCTGTTTTTTCTGCTCTTCCAGGATTTTAATCTCTGCAGGGCTGGCTAACAATCGTTCCTGCCAGCGGGCGACCACCGTGAAATTTTCCATGGTTTTCGTACTTTTGAAGATGCCTGCCAGTGAATAGTAGTCTTCAATCGGAATCGGATCAAATTTATGAGTATGACAGCGAGCGCATCCTAAAGTGAGCCCCATAAAAGTCCGACCAACGGTATCCAGTTGCTCATCGACAATATCCATCTGCATTTTGGTTTCATCATCTTCCGCCAGCATCTTGGCACCGATCGAGAGAAATCCTGTCGCTGTAATTTTCTCGACACGGCTCTCATCATTCGACTGTTCAGCCAGGATATCCCCCGCCAGTTGTTCCTGAACGAACTGGTCGAACGGTTTATCCTTATTAAAGGCGGCAATCACATAATCGCGATATCGGAAGGCATTCGCGTATGCCAGGTTTTCATCGAGACCATTCGAATCAGCATAACGTGCGACATCCAGCCAATGACGGCCCCAGCGTTCTCCGTAACGGGGTGACGCCAGCAGGCGATCAATTACTTTCGCAAACGCGTTTGAAGACTCATCTTTGACAAAGTCTTCAATTTCCTTGTGCGTCGGAGGCAGACCAATCAGATCAAACGTGGCACGGCGAATCAGTGTTTGCTTATCGGCTGGAGTAGCCGGAGCGTGCCCTGCCTGCTCCAATTTGGATAGGACGAAGGCATCTAAAGATGTTTGCGCCCATGCCTTATTCTGTACCTGGGGAACAGACGGCTCCTGCGGGGGCTGAAACGCCCAGAATTCTTTGTCTTTCTGCGTAAACAGCGGACCGGCTGACGGATTCTCGCCAGGTTGATCAATCGGTTTTGAATTCGGCCACTTGACCCCCATCTGAATCCATTCGGTCAGGTCGCTGATCTCTTTTTGAGACAACTTGTCTTTGGGCGGCATATGAATCTGGCCGCTGTGGTTCACGGCACTGATCAACAGGCTTTGTCCGGGTTTACCGACGACCACGGCAGGCCCTCGCTCCCCCCCCTTTAATAAAGCGGCCAACGAATCGACCCGCAGACCACTCTCCACCGAATCTTCGCTGTGACATTCGTAGCATTGATCGATCAACAAAGGGCGGATGCGTTTTTCGAAGAACTCATCCTTCTTTAAATCAACTTCTGCTGCCAGGAGAGCACAGTTCGTGGGCGCGCTAATTACTGTGAGCACCCCCAAAACCACCAGAAGTATTAATTTCATATCGAAGCATCCAAATGTATGTTA
>NZ_CALFPF010000260.1 GCF_937919775.1 uncultured Gimesia sp. | reverse complement strand
AGTTCTGCCAGCTTCTCTGCTTTATGCTGCAGCTTCTGCTTCTCGTAGGGATCGGTTTTGAGATCGAACAGAAATTCTTCGCCCTCTTCGTTCTGGATATATTTCCAGTCCCCTTGTCGCAACGCGGTCCAGCGGCCCCGTTTTAATTCCTGGTGTGGCCCCAGCTGCCAGAACAGTTCTCTCGTCCCGACAGGCGTTTGTCTGGTAAGCAGGCTGGAAATATCCTGTCCATCCAGCGTCAGCCCCCCGGTTTCTGCATTGGCAAACTGGCAGATCGTCGGAAACAGATCAAGAGCCCAGGTGACTTCATTCGTTTCCGTAGCCGCTTTAATTTTTCCTGGCCAGCGCATGATACAGGGGACACGAATTCCGCCCTCAAACAGAGTGGCTTTGGCGCCGCGATAGGGATGATTACTGCCGCCGTACACGTAGGTGCCGCCGTGGTCCGTCATGAAAATCACCAGCGTGTTTTCATCTAATCCGTTATTTCTCAAAGTCGACATGACGCGTCCAATGCCATCATCCAGCGCGACGGTCATGGCAGCGAACTCACGGCGGACTTTGTCTTTGATGTATCCTACCCGCTTCAAATCAGAGCCTCGCGCCTGCATGATATTCACCGGGCTCTGTTCGCCGGGCGACCAGCCTTTGCCGAAATGCGGGGCGTTGTAGGACAGGAACAGGAAGAACGGTTTAGTGGCTGTCCGTTGCGCTTTCAAAAAATGTTCTGCTTCTTCCGTAATTAAATCGGTCGCATAACCATTTTCGGAAACATGGAGCTGGTTGTGATACCAGTCGGGAATGTTTCCATATGTCATCGTGAAATAATCGATACAGCCGCCTGTATGTCCCCGAAACTGATCAAAACCGTGGGAGGTTGGCAGGAATGATTTCGCGCCGTGCCCCAGATGCCATTTGCCGATCAGAGCGGTTAGATATCCGTTCCGGTTGAGAACTTCGGCGATGGTGGTTTCGCCTGGTTGAATCCCGCGAGATTGATCCACCTCACTCATAAACATCAAAGCACCCAGCAATTGATCATGCGAGCGACTCGGATTGCGGCCTGTCAAGATCCCAAAACGGGAGGGAGTGCAGATTGCAGAAGCCGAATAATATTGACGAAACAGCAGCCCCTCTTTCGCCAGTTGGTCAATGTGCGGCGTCGGGATTTCACTACCATAACAGCCGACATCGTTAATGCCCTGATCATCGGTAAAAATAATCAGAAAGTTCGGCCGTTCCACTGCAGAGAAAGAAGAGACAGGAGCAGCAAGACAAAGAAAGAAAATTAGAAACCAGTGCCTGGAATGATGCAACATAATATTCTTGCCAACGTGAGTTGAGTTTAGCAGTGGAAACCTGGATCAGCTTGATCCCTGAACGAACAACTCACCATTGTGCACGAAAAGCCAATGTCAGGCAATGATGTCGTGCACGACCTTGCCACCTTCGGTGCCGGTCAGGCGGAATTCCCGATTGCCCTGATGAAACGTCAGTTTGTCATGTTGCAGGCCTAGCTGATGCAGAATGGTGGCGTGCAGATCGCGGAAATGAACTTTCCCTTCGACAGCGCGGGCGCCGGTTTCGTCGGTTTTGCCGTAAGCGAGTCCGCGTTTGATGCCACCTCCTGCCATCCAGAAAGTGAAGCCGCGGGCGTTATGCCCGGTGCCGTCTTTTTTGTCTTCCGGAACGAGTCCGGGACGACCGAATTCGCCTCCCCAGACCACCAGTGTTTCTTCCAATAAGCCACGCTGTTCCAGATCATCCAGCAATGCGGCGATGGGAGCGTCGGTCGATTCACAGTTCGCGGTTAAATCTGCCCGGTGATTACTGTGCTGATCCCAGCTGCCATGATTGACTTCGATGAACCGCACCCCGGCTTCTGCAAAGCGGCGGGCTAACAGGCACTGGCGTCCGAAGTCGGAATTCTTGCAGGTGCCGACCACTTTACCCTGACCGACGCGATATCGTTCGAGGGTCGACTTTGTTTCCTGGTTGATGTCGAGTAGTTCGGGGGCTGCCATCTGCATGCGGAAACCCAGTTCCATCGATTGAATGACAGCATCCAGACGGGCATCATCAGGGCGGCGGGTCGCGTGCTCGCGGTTCATCGCCTGCACGAAATCGAGTTGTCGTCGTTTCACCGCAACGGGCAAGTGATCCCCTTTGATATTGTTGATCGTTGCGGTTGACATATTCGTGGAGTTGAGGCCAATCGGTGTCCCTTCGTAAACAGGTGGGAGCAGGGCGCTGGAATAGACGGATGGCTTTGAGGGGTAGATGCTAATGAACCCGGGGATATTCTGGTTTTCCGTACCTAAACCATAAACGACCCAGGAACCCAGACTGGGCCGGGGACGCAGACGGTCGCCGGTATGCAACTGTAGAAATGATTGCGCGTGATTCGTAATGTCCGCGTGCATGCCATTCAATACGCACAGTTTATCGACGTGTTTCGCGGTTTCCGGAAGCAGTTCGGAGACCCAGAGGCCGCTTTCACCATGCTGTGCAAATTTAAAGACCGAGCCGGCATGTTTCTTCTTGCCTGTCTGCGGTTTGTAGTCAAACGTATCGAGTTGCGCGGGGCCGCCACTCATGCAGAGAAAGATGACTCGTTTGGCCCGCGCCGGCAGTTGGGGAGAGCGAGCGGACAGATTCGCAATCGCAGAGGAACCGGCGGCGAATGAATTCTTGCCGCACAATGCGGACATGGCCAGATAGCCAAAGCCACAAGAGGCTGATGCCAACATTTCCCGTCGCGACATTCCGAGCATGAGCGTGTTCCTTGGGGAGTTTCTTTATTTCTAATTCCGGTCGTTAATCAACATAACGAAATTCATTGGTGTTCAATAGCGCCTGGCAGAGTGTGGCCCAGACTGTGGTCTGACGAATTTCATCCTGCGATATTTCTGTTTTCAGTGCGGTGTCGACATCCTGAATCAGCGCCAGAGCACGCTCCAGTTCCGACGACTCGGGTGCACGATTTAAAGCGCGTCGATAAACCAGAAGCACGCGTCCCGTGTCATCCCGTTTCGGATTCGATAAAATGTCTTTCGCAAATGACTGTGATTGTTCAATCAGGAACGTATTGTTGATGAGAAACAGACTCTGTGTCGGCAGCGTGGTTTCATTCCGTTTGCCAACCGGTTTGGTGGAATCGGGCAGGTCAAAGGCTGACAGTTCCGGCGGTTCAGAATGACGTAACAGGCACAGGTAAATACTGCGATGCTGATCGGGCAGATGCAGGTTGCCTGCTTTGTTGACCAGCTCATCCACATTCGCGATGGGAGATCCCAGGCCGGGTTCTCGATTGAGCTGTCCACTGGCAGCAAGGATGCTGTCTCTTAACGATTCGGCATCCAGCCGCCGCCGATTGTGTCGACAGAGGAGCCTGTTTTCCGGATCTGCTTCCAGAATCTGTTCATCACAGAAGCTGCTGAGCTGATACGTACGACTGAGGACGATGCTGCGAATCAGTTGTTTGATCGACCAGCCTTCTGTACGGAAGCGGGTGGCCAGATGATCGAGCAGTTGAGGATGCGTCGGTGGTTCGCCGTAGACGCCAAAATCATCAGGGGTGCGGACCAGCGCCTGACCGAACAGATGCAGCCAGATGCGGTTGACCATCACCCGTGCGGTTTGCGGGTGCTCTGCAGAAGTCAGCCACTTCGCCAGTTGCAGACGGCCACTTTGTTTGGCGTCGATCTTAGGTGCCTGCGAGATGTTACAGGCCGACAGAAATCCGCGAGGCACATTGGGCCCCAGTTGTTTCGATTCGCCTTTGATATTAATTTTGCAGTCGACCGGTTTTTTCTTTTCGCGGACCCCCATCGCCAAAGGCGTACCGGGAGGATAGACGTTTTGCGGCTTCTTTTTTCTGGACAGCGTATGCTTATCAACCTTCGGCTGCGCGCCGCTGTCCGGCGACGGAACGTAGTGGTGCTTCGATTTCAGAACATGCAGAGGGGTTTCCGGCGCTGTCAAAGGCTGATTGGCAGCAAAACCCCACATGGTTTCGGTACTCAGGAAGATTCCGGCCATTGCATAATAATCTGCAGTGGGAATCGGATCGTGTTTATGATCGTGACAACGGGCACAGGCAACGCTCAGCCCCATCACAGCGGTGCTGACGACGTTGATCTGATCATCAACGATGTCCATATCGAAGTTGACGTTCATCGCTTTGGCGGGTTTCGAACCGATGGCCAGAAATCCGGTCGCGATCAGCGTGCGGTCCCGTTCTTCGGGAGAAGCGGCGGGTAATAAATCGCCGGCGATCTGTTCGGTCAGAAAACGATCGTAGGGAACATCGGCGTTCAACGCCTGGATGACATAATCACGGTACCGCCACGCCTGAGGAAATGTCGGATTACGTCCCAGACCATCATTGCCGTTTGATTCACCATAACGGGCGACATCCAGCCAGTGACGACCCCAGCGTTCACCGAAATGAAGCGACGCCAGCAATTCATCGACCAGAGAGGCGACCGCTTTTTGCTGTCGTCGTTGATAGTCGGCCAGAAACGATTCGACCTGTTCCGCAGTAGGAGGAAGGCCGATCAGATCATAATACAGACGTCGCACCAGTCTGACTGGCGAAGCATCTTGAGTGGGGGCTAAATCAGCCGCTTCAATCCGTGAAAGAACAAATTGATCGAGGGGATCATAACTCCAGCTTTGATTTTGGACGGCAGGGATTTCCGGATTGGAGACCGGTTGAAACGACCAGAGTTCCGGTTTTGATTCCGCTGATTCTTCCGTCGGTTTTTTGGCGATCAGGGGTTGATCGACACGGGGGTCGGGCACCCCCATTTTCACCCACGTCACAAAATCATTGATGACGGCTTCAGGCAGTGGTTCAGTAGGCGGCATTTCCAGACCGTCATAACGCAAGGCCTGAATCAGCAGACTTTCATTCGGCCGCCCTTCCACAAACGCGGGACCTGATTCTCCCCCTTCGCGCATGCCGTCACGGGTATCCATCCGCAGTTTGCCGCCGATTTCTTCTGCTTGTGAAGAATGGCAGGAATAACATTTCTTGACGAGCACGGGGCGGATTTTCGCCTCGAAAAATGCCCGTTGCTTTGGGTCCATCTTCGCGGAAGCAGTTGTGCCAGACGGTTTTTTCGCACTCCAGGCCGGTTCCACTGTGTAGAACGAGACCGCAAGAAACCAGCAGGCGACAAAAACCAGAGTGATACATTTACGCATGGCCGACAAATTCTATTGCAGGAAGGAGAATTCGTACGCGTTAAGGCAAGGATTAGTGAACAAGAATAGATCGTACTTGGTTGATGCGTTTAAGTCAACAATCTTTAGAATCTTTCGGCTGGTAGAGAGTCACTCACCAGCTTTTTCGCGTGTGAAGTCTGTATAGTACTAACCGCTATAGTTTGCCCGATTGATGTGACGTGCGGTTTTGATACGATTGTCGCTTGAATCTGAACTGCAAAGAGTTTCAACAGAGAGTGAGCCCCGTGTTATCCGAGTATGATGTGATTATTATTGGTGGGGGCGGTAGTGGACTGGCGGCTGCCGTACGGGCGCTGGAGAACGGAGCCCGAGTGCTCGTTCTGGAAAAGCAGCCTCAACTGGGGGGCACCACCGGTATGGCCATCGGTTCCTTCACAGCGAACGGAACCAGCCTGCAGCGCGCAGCCGGGGTCATTGACAGTGCCGACGCTCATGAAGAAGACGCCGGCAAATTCGCGGCTCCGGAGATTGAATCACACAGCAACAACGAACTCCGCCGTTTTTTTCTGGGACAGACCGCAGAGACACTGGAATGGTTGCGCGGCATGGGGCTCTACTTTCATGGACCCAATCCGGAACCGCCGAACCGCGTGCCCCGCATGCACAATATTGTGCCGAACGCGAAAGCGTATATCGCCGCGTTTCAAACTCAGATTCTGAAACGAAACGGAACCATCGTCTGTGATGCTCCTGTCGTGGAACTGGTGTCTGACGGGCAACAGGTCACAGGCGTAGTTGCATTGATTCAGGGCGAACGAAAAACGATCACAGCAAAACGGGGTGTTGTGCTGGCGGCGGGGGACTACGCGAACGCGCCGGAAATCATCGGGCGTTTTAAAGGGGATCAATTCAAGTCGATCGAAGGTGTGAACCCGAAAGCGTGTGGCGACGGACATCTGCTGGCAGAAAACGTCGGCGCGCAGCTCTTGAATATGGAGATCACCTATGGCCCGGAACTGCGGTTTGTGCCCCCTCCCGGTGATCCCTTTGAACAACTTCTGCCCACGAGCGGATTTCTGGCACAAGTGATGGGGCGGCTCGTGCCTTTACTGCCACAGGCTCTGATCAACTGGCGGATTAAACGTTTACTTTTAACCTGGCAGCATCCTGAAAACTCGCTGTTTGACAACGGGGCGATTCTGGTGAATGTGGAAGGCCGCCGGTTCTGTAATGAAAAAGATTCCCCGCAACGCGAAATCGCGATCTCAGAACAGCCGGGGAAAGCCGCTTACATTTTGCTGGATGAACGGATCGCCGCCTACTACAGCGCGTGGCCCCATTTTATTTCGACCGCACCGAAGATTGCTTACGCTTACGTAAATGACTACCTCAAATTGCGACCCGACGTGAGTGTGGCGGGGAAGACACTGGAAGCCGTCGCGCAACACCGCAATCTGGATACGACTAACCTGCATGAATCAGTGGCTCAATTCAACGAGTATGTTGCGGGTCAACAGCCAGACCCGTTCGGTCGTGTGGATGATACGCACCGGTTAAAGGGAAACCGCTGGGTTTTACTGGGACCGGCGAAAGCGTATTTTACAACGACCGAAGGAGGTGTTGCCATCAATCAGAGTCTGCAGGCTCTCGATGAAAACGGAACGCCGATTGCCGGCCTGTATGCGATCGGCTGTAACGGCATGGGTGGCCAGGTCCTGTGGGGCCATGGCCTGCATATCGCCTGGGCGATCACCAGCGGCCGACTGGTGGGGGAAACTCTGGGACAGGCCTCGCTCAACGCTGAGCTTTGATTGACATCACTCCAAT
Organism: uncultured Gimesia sp.; assembly: GCF_937919775.1. GTDB lineage: Bacteria > Planctomycetota > Planctomycetia > Planctomycetales > Planctomycetaceae > Gimesia. The sequence continues at coordinate 122 of NZ_CALFPF010000260.1, read as the reverse complement.
ATGATCGCCAAACGGCTTCCTCATCACCTTGGCTTCTGCAGCCATCAAGTAATCACCCAAAGATGAATGGCCCTCCTTTCCGGCTTCCATTGCACAGGAAAATTGGCCCCTCTGTAATTCCA
>NZ_CALFPF010000259.1 GCF_937919775.1 uncultured Gimesia sp. | reverse complement strand
AGATTACGAACAGTCCTACTCGAAATTGTATCTGGCGATCCGTCATAAGTGCCTCAAAATCGACCCCATCCTTGAGATCAAAAAGTCTGTTACGTTCTAAAATTTGTTTACGACGTTGAAGTCTGAACCGTGTCGTTCAGGCCGCTTCCGCCATTTCCCGAATCCGGTCTCCGGCTTCACCATACACAAACTGATGAACCCGCGGCGAGGACGACTGAAACGCTTCTTCTGCTGTCCCTTCAAAGACAATTTGTGACTCATCCGGTTTTAATCGGGTGAGTGGATACAACATAATGATTCTGTCCGCGACCTTCTTGACCGTGCTCATATCGTGCGTCACAACAATACTGGTCACCGGGCGACTGGCGCGCGTCTGCAAAATCAGTTCGTTGATCACATCCGTCATCACGGGGTCGAGCCCCGTTGTTGGTTCATCGTATAACATCACTTCGGGAGTCATGGCTAACGCTCGTGCCAGTCCCACTCGTTTTTTCATCCCGCCGGAAAGCTGTGCCGGCTTCTTCTGGCTGATCGAGTCCGACAGCCCGACTTCTCGCAAACGCTCGACAACAATTTGATCAATTTCCGCTTTTTTCAGCTTGGTATTCTGTTTTAAACCAAAGGCGACATTTTCGTAAACGGACAGGCTGTCAAACAACGCCGCCCCCTGAAACAGATAGCCGATTCTGAGACGGTCGCGGTGCAGTTCACGCGTGCTGCGATCCGAAATGGAACGACCGCTCCACTGGATATCTCCCTGTGAGGGTTGCAACAGATTCATGATCAGCTTCATGGTCACACTTTTTCCGCAGCCACTTTCCCCGATGATAACCAGAGTTTCACCTCGACGCACACCAAACGAAATATCGCGCAACACCTCCTGTGTCCCGAATTGACGCGAGATATTCTGCAATTCAATTACGTATTTCTCGCTGGAGTTTGGCTCATTCATTACAACGTTTTTTGCCCTGTTGGAAAATCTCATTGTTATCTGATCACACCCGGATAAACCGATTGCATAAAGTGATAAAAGTTGACAATGGTAACGCCCAGCATGAAATCGAGAAACATAATCACAATAAACGAATACACAAAAGCTTCGGTCGCGGCCTTACCCACTCCTTCAGCGCCGGCACCACAATGAAAACCCCGGTGACAGGAGATTAATGAAATCGCTGCGCCAAAAAAGAAACTTTTGAATATCCCCCCCAGTACATCGTAGGCGAAGACAAAGTTTTTCGAATAATGCCAATAGTAAAACGAATCCACGCCTAACACCTGCGTACTGAAAAACCAGCCTCCCAGGATACCGACCGCATCGGCGATCACTGTCAGCAGTGGTATCAATAAACAGCAGGACAGGAATCGCGGGACAACCAGATAATGGACCGGATCTGCGCCCAGCGCGCGGAGTGCATCAATCTGTTCGGTGACCCGCATTGTTCCCAGTTCGGCTGACATGGAAGTGCCCACGCGACCGGCCAGCATGATGGCAGCCAGCACGGGTCCCAGTTCTTCCACCAGCGAGATCGAAATCACAGCGCCAATCTGATTTTCCATATGCATCAGTTTGAACTGGTCGTACGATTGGACGGCCAGAACCATTCCGATAAACCCCCCGGTAATCAGAATCACGGGGATACTCTGAATGCCAATATGGTACATGCACAACCAGAGATTACTCCGGGGAGGCAGGCGGGTGATCATCCAGCCCACCATTTCCCAACCGAAGAGAAACAGGTCGCCCATTAAACAAATTGTATTGATCACCCCGCGTCCCAGACCATGTATAATGGTATCCCGGGGATACGGAGTCGGAACTGATGACATTAATTGTTTCCAGTTATGACTTTGCAAATCAAATTTCAGAACTCATCACGGGGGCAGGTTAATGGATTTCCCGATTTGAATCGAGACCATTTCCGCCACAACACAAAACTTAATTCCCCCCCCAGATTACTCTAATTTTCCAATATGAGGGCGACATTTTGCGAGTTGAGTCTTTTCGAAACAGGTACTCTCCTGATAAAATGCATCAAGATAAATTGAATTGATAATGATTGATCTATCTCTAATGCCCATATTGATTTAGTGTATAGCTTGGATTTGAAAGGGCAGGAGAATCAAAGTCTGACGTGATGTACTTTCAATTTTGACATCAACACCAAAGAACGAAAGAGAAAGTAAGGATAGGTAAAATGAGATATTTTTCTGTAGCGCTGATTGTCGCAATTTCACTCTCCCTGCTGTCTCCTGCTACTGCAGAAGACAAAAAACCGGACCCTGCCGCGGAACAGGCCAAATCAAAAATCCGTGCCGCCGGCGGTTCCGTACTCGAACTGGCCCAGAACGATGACCGCCTGGAAGTGGCCTTTCATCTCTCTGATCAAAAAATCACGGATGACACATTGAAAACTCTCGCAGGACTCATAAAAGTTTCCACGCTGAACCTGCGGGGTACTGAGATCACCTCGGCCGGTCTGGCCCAGTTGAAAGACCTCAAGGGCCTGACTCATCTTCATCTGGAAAAGACCAAAGTGAACGATGCAGGTCTCAAATATCTGCAGGAACTGCCCAACCTGGAATATTTGAATCTCTATGGAACCGAAATTACTGATGCCGGATTACCTCAACTTGGACAACTGAAAAAATTAAAACGCCTTTATGTCTGGGAGACGAAAGTCACTCGACCAGCGGGTCTGGCTTTAGAAAAACAAATTGCAGGTCTGGAAGTCATCGGCATGCCTGAAGAACCCAAACCGGCAGAAGCAGTCAAACCGGAACTTCCTAAACCAGTAGAGAAAAAACCGGCTGAGAAAAAAGAAGAAAAACCAGCTCCTAAGCCAGCTGAAAAGAAAGAAGAAAAGAAAGCAGAAGAAAAGAAGCCTGCTGAAAAACCAGCCGAGAAAAAAGCTGAACCAAAGGCCTCTGAAAAAGCTCCGGAGAAAACTCCAGAAAAACCCGCCGAGAAAAAAGAGAAATAACGTCTTCCGACAATCCATTTCCAGCAGGGCTGACTCAGCCCTGCTTTTTTAGGAGTAGGGCCCGTTGGAAATCACCTATCATCAGGAGATCCTTGCTCCGATCGATGTCGTTTTCAGTTATCTCGAAGATGACGAAAAAATGAAGCTCTGGATGGAAGGGCTGGAATCGATCGAGTATCCGGAAGGTAAGCACGTTGATAATCCGGTGGGAACGCAATTCATTCATACCATCAGAGAAGGTGGTCATACACAGCAGTATCACGGGACGGTCACTGAATTTGATCCGCCGACGCTGATCGCAGTCGAACTGCACAGTGCCGCTTTTCAGATCAGTGTGACTTATGAATTGACGTCGGCAGGTCGCAAAACACAATTCGATTACCATTGTGAGATCGTCCTGGCTTCACTGTTCCATCGACTCATGGGATTTCTGTTCTGGTGGTTAACAAAACGTCTCTTAAAATCCCAGATGACCAAGCTGAAAGAACTCTCTGAACAGGAAGCGGTCCGCCGTCCTGGACCCGATGAATAAACCCTTTTTTTAGGCTCTTTCCCCTGCTCTGCCGCAATCACAAAAGGTGCCTTGGGAGCCATGCTGTGAAGTCAGGTCAGGACTGCACCTGACTCATGCTTGCGAAAAATACTCCAGAATGATGCTGAACCAGGAGTGTCTATTTCAAGACAGGCGAAATATCAAAACAGGCAGCCTCTTCACTATTTCGTACAAAAAGTTTCCCTTGGGCCAAAGCGGGATGATTCCACGTTTGTCCCTCAATCGCCTGAAACGAAGCCACCTGCTGATACTGCTCAGGGTCGGCTTTGATGAGTTCGACTCGGCCATCCTCTGCCAGAATCAGCAGCAGATCATCCACCAGAATCATCTGCCCGTAACCGTAGCGGCCTTTTTTCCAGGTTCGTTTGCCTGTTTCCAGATTCAGACAGGTCAGCACGCCTTCATCCAGCCCGTACACAAAGCCCTCCCGTTGTACAGCGGAATTAAATTTGAGCTTCAGACTCAAACTCTTCCAGTTCGGAGTGACAATGGCTACAGGTTCCTGTGCGGAATTGTTGATCGTAATTCGAGCCGAGCCGGCTCCATAACCGGCCCCCAGAAACACCGATGAAGCATCTAACACAATCGGTTGCGCCGCGTTCACGCCGGCCTGATTCGTCCAGGGAAAAAACCAGAGCGACTTTCCGTCGGCCGGCGCAAAACTTTCCAGCCCTTTAGAATGAGACACCAGCACCTGCGGCGTTCCATTCAGAATCGAAATCTGGGGAGAACTGTAACTCGATTTCTGTGTACCGCTCGACCAGACTTTTTCACCACTCTTTCTGTTGAACGCAATCACGGTTTGATTGCCAGACTCGGAACCCTGCTTTTGAATTCCCTGATTGACAATCACCAGATCCTCCCAGATCAAAGGCGAACCGGACATGCCCCACTCCAGGTATTTCAGGTCTCCCTCTTTTAAAAGATCTTTTGACCAGATCCGTTCTCCCGTTTCGGCATCCAGACAATTTAGAATTCCAGTGCCTCCCATTGAGTAAATCAGACCGGAATCAAAGGTCGGAGTCGCCCGCGGTCCCACACCTGCCAGCGTTTCACTAAAACGCACATCATCTTCATGCAGCCAGATCTGTCTGCCGGTTTGCGCGTCGTAACAGACGACAGCCTCTTTATCGCCCCGCTGTTCCTGCGTAAAAGCGCGCCCGCCAACAACACAGAACGAACTCCAGCCGGCACCGACCGGATGTTTCCAGAGCAATTCAGGTGGAGCGGTTTTCCAATCCGTTCTGATGGTTTGATCCCGGACAATGCCATCCCGATCCGCCCCCCGATAAGCAGGCCAGTCTCCCGGAGAAACAACCAGAGGCTGCTGTTTTATTTCGCCGATTGCTGCAGACGCGCTATTTTCGATCTGCTCAAAATATTGTTCCGCCCGCTGCTCAGACGTTGGCAAAAACCGAAAGCGAAAACGGGGGACCATATCCCCTTCAAAACTTTCCACGCGCAACAGCGAAAAGAACAGCACGAAAATCAGCACTGTTCCTAATAAGCCTTTGAAACGCGTTATCCAGGGAACACCGGAAATCAACATCCACCAGAGCAACATTCCAATCAGAATATTGCGAATCCCGAAATAAACGGCAAACACCTGATACGTTCGATCCGGGGCCAGTTTAAACCACTGGTAAAAAATCGCGGCGATGCCCACCAGGAAGATCCCCAGGCCCCATTTCCACCTGAGCTTTCGTCGCGGTAGTTGCTGAGCAGAAGACGAAACAGCTTCTGGAATACCACTGTTCTCCGTCTCACTGACGCCCATCCACCTGCTCCCACTTATTTTTTAAACAAACCAACGTAGGCTTTGATCACACTGGAAGCAGGTTTTACATCCGATTCCACTAACTTAGCCAGAGGGGCATAAACGGTCTTAACCGATTTCGAAAACGGCTTGAATTTCATCTTCCCTTCCATCCAGACCAGAGGTCCCGACATGATGAGATACAGAAACAAAAACGCGACAAAACACATCACGCCGGCGCCCGCCTTTTGCTTAAGGGTCGGCTTTTCCGGGTCAGGTTCTGTCGACGTGCTGGAATCGAGTGCCGCTGTCATTTTCCTCTCCAACCTTCACCGATGAGACTTCCTGCAGGGAATACCCGGCGAACAGAAACCGCGTTTCACTAATTTCTGTAAAACGAGGAAATTTCACTCGCCTCATTTTTTCCGAAATTCAGGCAGTTGCTGTCCGGTTTCCCGGTCGAATTCATCAGGGCGGCGGCTCCGGGGTAACCGATCGTGAGTCTCCTCCTGCCACTGATCGAGAACGGTGCGAAGCTCATCTTGAACTTTCTGAAATTCTTTCTGACCGGCCAGATTATGCAGCTCATGCGGATCGGCGTCCAGATCATACAGCTCAACTTCAGGCCGGGGAGCCAAAAAACAACTTTTCTGATCTGTCGTCAGCTTTTCCTCGCCTCTTAACTGAAGCATTTTGATAAACGTTTCGCTGCGGACGGCGTCGGCAGGCGGTGTTCCGGGAAGATCGGTGTAAAAGTTTCTGATGTATTTGAACCGGGGAGAACGAACGGCGCGACCGAAATCTTCAAAATCGTGCCAGTTATGTTCGGCAAAAACATGAGTCCGAGTCGTGCCGCGCGGGTCTTGCAATAATGATTTGAAACTTTTTCCCTGAAACGTCTCACCCACAGGTAAACCGGCCAGTTCCAGGATCGTAGGAGCCAGATCGACCGAACTGATTAACGAGTCGCAAACCGTTCCCGCTTTTACCTGCTGAGGCCAGGTCACAATCCACGGCGTTCTGATCCCACTGTCATACACGGTTGTTTTACAACGCGGAAACGGGCGCCCGTTATCACTCAGAAAAACGATCACCGTGTTGGATGCCGCATTCTGTTTTTTCAACTCTTCACGTACATTTCCAACAACGCCATCTAATCGGGTGATTTCATCGTAGTACAGCGCCAGGTCGTCTCTCACTTCAGGCGTATCAGGCAGATAAGGGGGCACGATCACTTCTTCGTTCGTATGAGGACGTCCGATGATATTGCGCTGGTAAGGGCGATGCGGATCAGTAAACGCAAACCACATGAAAAATGGTTTATCCTTCGGTCGCTGCTTGAGCGTCGCAACCCATTCATCCAGCTTGGTGGTCACATGATCGAACTTGCTTTCGGTCGGCGTGCCCAGATGCCACTTCCCGGCGGAGGCGGTGTAATAGCCTGCCTCTTTTAATTTTTCGACAAACGTCACCTGGCTTTCCGGCAGGGGAAGGTGCAATTGATGTGCGCCGGTGCTGTGCGGATAACGACCGGTGATGATACTCGCTCGACTTGGACTGCAGGAACTGCAGGTCAGATAAGCATGATTGAACTTCACCCCGTCCAACGCCAGTTGATTCAAATTCGGCGTCTGAATTTTCGGATGTCCATACGCGCCGCAATCATCCCATGCCATATCATCTGCAATGAACACAATAAAATTCGGTTTCCCTGCAGGCTGGTTTTCTGCCAGCAACTCTCCTGAAAGACCATTGAAAACCAGCAATGTCACAAGAATTGTAGCAAACGGAATCAATCGCATGGCAGTCTCTTCATCAACTATAACTTACAGTGCTCAAGGTAAAAAACGAG
>NZ_CALFPF010000258.1 GCF_937919775.1 uncultured Gimesia sp. | reverse complement strand
GTAAATATCAGACCAGCAAATTCTCTGCTGTGAACGACATGAAAAAGTCACTATTCAAGATACGGGAAGTCGCTTATACTCTATATGGAAACGATTTCCGCGGGTACAAATGATCAAGACGCTGTTAAATTATGGCCTGTTCGTGTGGAGTTAAATCTCTACAATTCTGAGTGATCCAGTCTTTAACGTCATAAATAGTACCTGAATGACCAGAGATTGCCAATTGGATTCAAACTAAACCTACCCAGCCATTCAGAAACTCTTCCCGTGAAGCCAAACTCTGAATGTCGTTACGACCATACCAACCAGGATTGATGACATGACATCCCAAGAGGGCCCCAAGCTTTCCAAACTGGAATACCTTAAAGAAGGCAGCCATCAACTGCGTGGCACCATCGCTGAAGAATTAAAGAATGAGAGCGATGAATTCTCCGATGATTCAACTCAGCTTCTGAAACATCACGGAACCTATCAGCAGGATAACCGTGATCTGAGAAAAGCCAAGAATCCGGATGGCACTCCCAAAGGAAAAGCATACAGCTGCATGATCCGCACCAGGGTTCCCGGCGGTAAAGTGACCGCAGAACAATTTCTGGCGGAACTGGATTTGTGCGAAAAGTATGGCGATGGCACCGTGCGTCTGACGACGCGTCAGGGATTTCAGTTACACGGCGTGCTGAAAGGTAATCTGAAAGCAGCCATCAAGGGGATCAACGATTCCAAGCTGACGACACTGGCCGCCTGTGGCGACGTCAATCGAAACGTGATGGCGTGCCCTGCCCCTTACAAAAATAATGCCATCTTCGATTCCATGCAGGACATGGCCTACGCACTGGCAGAACATTTAAGACCCAAAACAACATCGTATTTTGACCTCTGGATTACTGACGAAGCAGGTAACAAAACCAACGAGGCCGAGTTCCAGCCGGTCGAAGAACCGATCTACGGCAAAACGTATCTGCCCCGCAAGTTCAAAATCGGAATTGCCCTGCCCGAAGACAATTGTGTCGACATTTATACGCAGGATATTGGCCTGCTGGGTATTGTAGAAAACGAAGAAATCATCGGATACAACTTCTATGTCGGCGGCGGCATGGGTGTGACTCCGAGCAACAAAAAAACCTATCCCGCGCTGGGTAAGCCGCTGGGCTTCGTCGAAAACGATCAGGTTCTCGCCGTTGCGGAAGCGGTGGTCAAAGTCCAACGCGATCTTGGTAACCGCGAAGACCGCAAACAGGCGCGGATGAAATATCTGGTCGACAATCTGGGCATCGAGAAGTTCCGTGAGAAAGTCGCAGAGCACCTGGGCGCGCCGATCACAGCCCCCCGCGATGTCGAAGTCACAGGAATTGACGATCATATGGGATGGCACGACCAGGGGGATGGCAAGCTGTTCCTCGGCGTGAATATCGAAAACGGCCGCATCAAGGATGAAGGCGACCTCAGAATCAAAACCGGCCTGCGGAAGATTCTGGAGACTTACAAATATGAGTCACGCATTACTGCCAAGCAGAGTATTATTTTCTGCGATATCGATCCTGCGGATCAGAAAGACCTCGAGAAAATCCTGGCAGAGCATGGTATGAAACGCGCCGACGAACTGACTGTCATTCGTCGTTTATCAATGGCGTGCCCTGCTTTGCCGATGTGTGCTTTATCGATTACAGAATCCGAAAGAGTCCTGCCGGATCTGATTTCGGAATTCGAGGAAGAATTGACGCGTCTGGGACTGCAGGACGAGCAAATTTCCGTGAATATGACAGGCTGCCCGAACGGCTGTGCCCGGCCTTATGTTCCCGATATCGGGCTGGTCGGGAAAGCAGTCGGAAAATACACACTGTACCTCGGCGGCAATTCACTGGGGAACCGACTCTCTTTCATCTATGACGATCTGGTTCCCATGGGCGAAATTACCGGCAGGCTTTCTCCGCTGCTGGAATATTTTAAAGAGGAACGTGAGTCGGGCGAAACATTCGGGGACTTCTGCCATCGGATGGGCAAAGAGTCGCTTCAGGAAAAAGCTGGTCTGGCTGCGAAATAATTTTCCCGCTCGATTTTAATGCCATTTCTGCGAACCTCTGACTCACGAAGCTGTCTACCATTTTGACAAAATCAACCCGATCCGGATTGACCCTGAGTGATTCGGCAGGTAAATTATTTGAGCAATGAGTCAGCTTATCTGCTGAAACAACTTAACTGGAAGTGATTAGAGTCTGATGCAAATCCACAATCTACTAAGCCTGAACCTTCTATTAAACCTGCTTACCCAAGCCAGGTCTTAGGTTCTTTGTACGATTGTTAATCAAAAACAGCGAAACCCTGAGACCAGATCGGCCTCAGGGTTTTTTATTTCACCTGCTGGTATTATTCTGGTCTCTCATTAGCTCCCCTGACCGGGAGTGGAAATTGAATCCTGGAGAAAACCGATGTCCAACGACACAGTAAAGATTTTTGACACCACCTTGAGAGACGGTGAACAGTCGCCTGGTTGCAGCATGACCACCTCCGAAAAAATGAAAGTGGCCAGGGAGCTTGTCAAACTGGGCGTCGATATCATTGAGGCGGGTTTCCCGATCGCATCGCCGGGCGATTTCGAATCGGTTCGCAAAATTGCCAATGAATTCGGCAGCCAGACCACAATCTGTGCCCTGGCCCGCTGCCGCAATGATGACATCGACCGCGCCTGGGAAGCTTTAAAAGGAGCAGAGAAATCCCGGATTCATGTGTTCCTCGCCACCAGTTCAATCCACCGCGAACATAAATTGAAAATGAATAAGGAACAAATCGTGGCAACGGCCGTGGAAATGGTCAAACGGGCCCGCGATTATTGCCCCGATATCGAATTTTCCCCCGAAGATGCTGCCCGTACGGAAAAAGACTTCCTCTGTGAAGTCGTTGAAAAGGCGATTGAAGCCGGTGCCACGACCGTCAACATTCCTGACACCGTCGGTTATGCGACTCCTGCCCACTTCCACGATGTGATCAGAACGCTGAAAAATAACGTTCCGAATATCGATCAGGCCATTATCAGCACACACTGTCATAACGATCTCGGCTTGGCCGTCGCCAACAGTCTGGCGGCTGTCGAAGCAGGCGCACGTCAGATTGAATGTACCATCAACGGATTGGGCGAACGTGCGGGAAATTGTGCGCTGGAAGAAGTCGTGATGGCATTGAAAACACGGTTTGACTATTACGGCGTGAATACGAATATTAATACGAAGCGGCTGTATCCGATCAGCCACCTCGTGTCGACGGTCACAGGCATGACTGTCCAACGCAATAAGGCGATCGTGGGCAAGAATGCGTTTGCACATGAAGCCGGCATTCATCAGCACGGCATGCTTCAGGAACGTACGACCTATGAAATTATGCGCCCGGAAGATGTCGGCTATGTCGGGACAAATCTCGTGCTCGGGAAGCATAGCGGACGCCATGCCTTCCTGGATCGGATCAAGTCTTTAGGACATACGCTGGACGAGCAGACCTTTGAACGGATCTTCAATGAGTTCATCACGTTAGCCGACAAGAAAAAAGAAATTTATGATTCCGACATTGTCGCTTTGATCGAGAATCAGGTCACCGACACGCCGGAAAAATGGAAAATTGCCCGGTTCCACACTTCTGCAGGAACAGGCACGATTGCTACCGCGACAATTGAACTCGCGGATGAAAACGGAACTATTCATTGCGACGCGGCTACCGGCGATGGTCCCGTTGACGCTGCGTTTCGTGCTGTCGAGCGGATTTCAGGGATTTCCGGAATACTCGAACAATACCATGTCGGCAGTGTTTCCAGCGGCAAGGACGCGCAGGGTGAGGTGCGAGTGGAAGTTCGCATTGAAGGGAAAATCTATACGGGCCGCAGTGTGAGTACGGACATTATCGAATCGAGCGCTAAAGCTTATCTGCAGGCCATCAACAAAGCTGCCGTCAAGCTGGAAAACTGAGCGTTTCAAGTTTCACAAATCTGAATTATCCATGACCACTCACGATCCTGAATCACAGCCGAAATTGTTCAAAGGCAGGACGATTGTCCTCAGCCTGCTGATCTTCGGTCTGTTGATGTCAGGATCGCTCTATGTGTTTCAGGCCGTGAATACCTTCACCTTTGCAGATACTCAAAATGCATTAGCCAGAGAATTCCCCCAATCCCGACCACGTGTGGAAGGGGGACGGCTCAAAGGCAAACAGGAAAACCCAGTTACCTTTCGCGTCACACTGGCAATCCCTTTCAACCCGTATGAGAACGATGCTGCCATCCAGAAAATGGCAGATCGCATTCTGGAAATCGCCGCTGAAAACATGGACCTGAATCAATACGAACAGGCGGAACTGCATTTTTATCAGGCGATTCCTGAACAAAAAATTATCCTGCGGGAAATCAAACGCGATTTAAAAACAGGACAGCAGCAGCATTAAACGGTTCCAGAAATCGCTCAGCCTCATTCTAAATAAGACCACGCCCTGCATTCACGCGCATATTTAAACGACACATCAGTCGTTTATTCCGACGCAGGCAGGGTGCCTGATTTCCCTCCTTGCTGACAGCTTGATTTGAATTGTGCTCTGCTGTTTGCTTTTATCGTACAGAAATCGATTGAAATTTAGATTCACTCGTTACTGGCACAGTCATTGCAGTCATTCCGATGCAGACTGTTCGGCACCTTCGTCCCGAACGGTATAGATATAAGTAAGCTACCCTACAGCCAGAGTGATGACGCCCGTCTAAAATTGGCTGGAGGGATAGCCGTCTCGCTGCCTGTTTGCTCTGATCTCGGAGACGAGTTCCCCCCTGGACCGTATGATAATATTTGTACCGGTCTGCGCTCTTCCACAACCAAAGCTCTTCCGTGCCATTCTTGTTCAGGCTATTATCAAAATTTCAGGCTATTATCAAAATGACATGATGACTCAACCAACCAAAGCTTTTTTTGCACCAGCGTCTGGACAGCCATGACTTCACTACAGAATCTATTACAAACCAGTAAAGGATTCTGGGGGATCATTGGTTCAATGCTGCTGTTTCAATTCTGCCTGGGCCTGTATTCGGCTCAAAAACTGACGGTCACCCACGACGAATATTGGCATCTGCCCGTGGGTTTACTTTCCTGGGAAACAGGAACATTTGACTACGATCGGCTGAATCCTCCTTTGATTCGAACCTGGTCCGCGTTGCCCCTGTTATTTACTTCTGCTCAGTCGGGTAACCCGGCTCACTCCTCCGATCCCGCCGATTATGGTGACGCCTTTCTGCAGGCAAACCCGGAGCGTTATCACGAATATTACGTGCTCGCACGCTGCTCGATTCTGTTACTGTCGGTGATCACAGGCATATTGCTGGCGGTCTGGGCGCGGGAACTGTTTGGCGTTTCGGCAGCCTGCCTGGCAGTCTTTCTCTGGTCCATGAGCCCCAATATCCTGGCGAATGCTGCTTTAGGAACTCAGGACCTCGCTATCGCCGGATTTTTTCTGGCGACAGTTTACAGTGGCTGGAAGTTTGCTCACAACGTTTCCTGGAAGTGGGCTTTGATTACCGGCGTTATTCTGGGACTGGCACAAATCACAAAATTTACCGCCATCCTGCTCCTCCCCATCCTGATGATTGAATGGTTTCTGATCCGGTTTAAAAATAGTGAAATCAAAGAAACGCTTCCTGGAAAAAGTATCCTGGCAAGGTGGGGGGCACTCCTGTTAATCAGTGGTTTTGTGCTGAATGCCGGCTATTTGTTTCAGGGAACATTCCAGCCTGTCAGCGACTACCAATTTCAGAGTTCCGAATTAAAAAACTTACACCATCTCCCGGCACTGCTTCAGAAGATACCCATGCCATTGCCCCGCGATTATCTCATGGGATTTGATCTGCAACGTTTCATCATGCAGCAGACTCACCCAACCTATCTGGATTCGGCATGGGAGCTGAATGGTTTTCGCAGCTATTACCTGTGTGCCCTGTTGTACAAACTGCCGCACGCCGTTCAATTCCTGTTCCTGCTGGCGGTGTATTGTTTGTTCAAACAGAAAAAGCAATCCGCATTCATACCTGGAAGAATTCTGGGGATCCTGGTCACCCCTGTGCTTTTATTATTAGTGATCGCCACCTTTTCCAATAATCAACTGGGGCTACGGTATATTCTGCCCGTTTTCCCGTTCCTCTATCTGCTGATTGCCCCGCTGGCGGAGCAACTGGATTTTTACAGACACAAGGTTTTTTCGTACCTGGTGATTGCCGCAGCGCTGACCCTTCCCTTGTCTCTGAGATTTGCGCCTGATCATATCGCCTATTTCAATGAAATATCGGGAGGCCCTGAAAATGGTGACATGCATCTGATCGATTCGAATCTGGACTGGGGACAGGATTTGTACCGCCTGAAAGACTATCTGCACGAAAATCACATAAGTGACATCGGACTGGCTTATTTTGGAACGATCCCCCCTTCCACACAGGGGATCAAATATGATTTACCTCCCGAATTACGGGTTGTCCCCGGGCGTTATGCGATCAGCGTGAGCATCCTTGAGGGACGCCCTTACTCCGTCCGAAAGCAGGACGGCACTCGTCATAATCTCGGCCCTGACATGTTAGGTTACTTCCGCTTTTTCGAACCGAAAGCACGTCTGGGATATTCCATCAACTATTATGAACTGACTCCGGAAGATGTGGTCCGCTGGCAAACAGCGGTCATCAGGGCAAATCGAAACCTAAGCCCGCAATAAGAGAGACACTGCTTACCTCTACACTTGACCGCAACGCTGTTAAGTCTCGAAGGGTAATCTGGTTGCGTGTTCGAGCCCGGTTTCACGGAGAAGGTCAAAATACTGAGCACGTGTATTAATATTCTGCAGCCCCCGCAATTGAGGATCAACGTCGCGCAGCGTCTCTGCATCGAGAAAACAGGCTCTGACGGACTCTGTGAGATCAATCGGACGCCGTCGGTTTTCGCTTAATAAATGCTGAATCGGTTCCACCAGAGAAACGCGGTATACGGCTGCCAGGGGATGGTACCATTTTCCCTCCTGGACCATGACCAGCTGATTTTCAGCCAACGCGGAAATAATCTTTGAAATAAACTCTGTCTGAATCAGCGGTGTATCACAGGCGGAGACAAACGCAGCATCACACTGACCTTGCAGCGCGGCCAGTCCCTGACCGATCGCCGAGAGAGGACCTGCTCCCGGTTCTCTATCAAAAATGACGTTCACTGATGCGGATAACTCAGGCAACTCCTGCCCCGGTGCGGCAACGACAATCACCGGTGAAACGACAGACGAAACAATGCGCACGACGCGTTGCAGCATCAGCTCTTTTCCCAAAGGTAATAACGCTTTGGGATAATTCATGCGAGAACTTTCTCCACCACAGAGAATGATTCCTCCGACCTTTAATTCTGCGTTTGAGTTTGACATATTCCCACGGGTAATTTACAAAAAGAAAATCAACACTTCAGTTTAACACAATACAAAGAAACGATCTGAAAAATGAGTGATCAGAATTCTGAACAAGGCCCCTGGTATCAGGATGGTTTACAATTTACCTGTACTCAATGCGGTAACTGTTGTACTGGCGCTCCCGGTGTCGTTTGGGTCGATGAATCAGAAATTGAGGCTATTGCAGAACTAACGGGAAAATCCAAAGGCGAAATCCTGTTAATGCATACGCGACTTTATGCGGGTCGGCGTTCATTAACTGAATTTGCGAATGGCGATTGTACCTTCTTTGATCCGGAGAAGAGAGGATGCACCATTTATGAAGCCCGACCCACTCAGTGTCGCACATGGCCTTTCTGGAATTCAAATCTTGAAAGCAAAGCAAGTTGGAATTCGCTCTCTCCCGACTGTCCCGGCGCAGGAAAAGGGGCCTTTGTGAGTTTTGAAGAGATTCAAAAACGAGCCGCACAAACCGACTTGTGAGTTCTGAAGCGTTTTCAATTTCTTTTTTCTGACGCAGGTCAGCGCCTCCGATTTCGTGTACTGAGCCAACATTAATTCTTCGCGCTCCGATATCAGGTTACGGCTCTCCCAATGATTTTCACAGCTCTGAATTTCCTATTGAACACGATTAATTTTCGTTGATTAAGTATCGATTTTGAAAGGATTTGTAGCTCTCGATTATCATAAAAGTCGCTCTCAACCCCTCTTTTTGCGAATTAAGTCAGAAGTTTGTAAAGAAATCTTGAGTGCCCGATTTGGCTCTTTTTTCTAGTCTCTGTGCATTGAAACCAGCGACAATCACTACAAATATCCAGCGACATATCCTGTTACCAGAATATAACTTACAACGTTTTCTTCCTTTTCAATCTTGTAAGATTCACAGAAAATACGAATCTGTAAGAATTACTTTCTTCCAGTGAAAAATTGTCTAAGAGCTCTGAGTTTAAGGCGTTCAGTCAAAGATCGGTCTTGACTTACTGTTCAATTGTGGGAAATAATCTACTGTGACACTAAGTCGTGTAACCCATTACAGTTGAGACGGCTCTAGATTGCCTAGCGGAAGGGCATAGCTGTCCGACGGCTTCTCAGAATTGGGAGAACCCAGTCGTGACGAAAAAAGAGATTGTCAAAGTGATTTCGGAAGAGATTGGTCTGACACAACTCAAAACAAAAGAGATTGTGCAAAAAACGTTCGATGCGATTGTTGATACCCTTGTCACTGACAAGCGTATCGAACTCCGCAATTTTGGCGTCTTTGAAGTCAAAAAGCGGGCAGCGCGGAAGGCAAGGAATCCACGGACAGGTGAACGTGTTGATGTAGAAGAAAAATACGTCGTCACATTCAAGCCTGGAAAGGAAATGGAAAAACGTGTGCGCGATCTGGAAGAGGAAGCAGCCCGACTTAAGGCTGCTGCTTCACAACCTCCGGTGAGTTCTCCTGCGGCTTCAACACAACCGCAGCAAACGCCACCAGCGGCTCCAGGTTCAGCAGCAGGATCTCCGCAGGTAGGAACTTATAATAACAGTTCCTACACTTCGGGCACCCCGCATACGCCTTAAACCTGTTTCCTGAAGAGTTTAATGTGAAAAGAACTGGTATGAACGATCTCATAGCCGGTCTGTTTTGATTGTACAGAAACAGACCGGCTCTTTTTGTTCTGCCGTGTCACTGACAGACTTCACCATGATGAATGGCTGTTCCGTAATCACTCCCGCTTTCGGCCGCTTTCGTTGATCAATAACGCCGGATAAACGGAATTACCACAATAATTAGAATAATCCGTATTTTTTACCAAAGTCTCCTGATCTGATTGTCGATAAATCGATCTAGAGAAGATTAAATGCGGCTTTTATAATCCCGCCTCTCTAACCTCCTCTGTTCACATTTCAGCACTTTAAACCCCTTCGATATCGGTTTGATGCCTTCCATTCAATGGTTTGAATTAAGGGATCGATGCCTGGGATCAACACCAGCAAATATGGCACAACCATATCATGGAGAAAAAAATGCGTAAGTTACTATTGGCCAGCATGTTAATTGCAGTGTCCCTTTCTCAGGTCGGATGCGTGGTTCCCATCTATTCATCCTCAAGAGATGATCGTGCTCGTCAATTAATTTTCCAATCAGAAAGTATGCGACACATTCCCAAAATCTGGGAACGAATCTGGGGGCTGGATATGCCTGACGTTGCCACACCATACCGAACACACGGTGGAGTGATTTAAGCACCCGTCCTGATGCAGAGGGCCTTTCAGTCGTTCAATCAGGGCCTTTGCCTGATCGACAACCATCAACAAATAAATGCTGTTCAGCTGCCGAATTCTCCATTCCGGCAGCTTTTCTGCTTTACTGGATTGTGTTTTCAGTAGCACACTTACTGGCTCTCGAACTGAGAGAACGCTAAGATAACTTTCTGTGGATCCTGAATGGTCCCTTCACAGTGCAATGATTTGACAACCGACCTCAACGTACGGCGTTTTCACGGCACTTCTCCTGTTATCAACAATATCATAAGAACGAGCATGCAGCCTCCTGGCTGCAACGGACGATACTCCGATGAACGCCCCTACTCAAACGGATCTCTTAGCAGTTACGCTGAACCGTCTGCATCTGAAAAACCCGATCCTGGTTGCCTCAGGTACATTTGGCTACGCTCGTGAAATGGCTGCATTTCTTGATTTTTCCAAACTGGGCGGCATTATTCCCAAGACGATTACGACGGAACCCCGGATCGGGAATCCGCCGCCACGCACCATTGAAACCAGCGCCGGTCTCTTAAATTCCATCGGCCTGGATAATGACGGAATCGATCTGTTTCTGGAAAAACACCTGGACTATCTGGCAGCACTGGATACCGCTCTCATTGTCAACATCGCGGGCCGCAGCATCGATGAAATGGCAGTCATGGCTTCACGCCTCGACGCTTTTCAGAACCAGATTACTGCCCTGGAATTGAATATCTCCTGTCCGAACGTCAGCGGGGGCGTTGATTACGGCACGCAACCCGAGTTGACGGAAAAGATGATCAAACAGGTCACCGAGAGCTGTCAGTTGCCCATCATTGCAAAATTAACCCCTAACGTGACCAGTGTGGTGGAAATAGCGCAAGCAGCCGCTGCAGGGGGTGCTGACGCGGTTTCTCTCATCAACACGGTTCAGGGCACCGCCATCGACTGGCGTCGCAGAAAGCCCGTTCTAGGCGGTATTTTCGGCGGTCTCAGTGGTCCCGCCATCAAACCGGTCGCATTACGGGTTGTGTGTCAGGTCGCGCGTGCGGTCGACATTCCGATCATTGGCGTCGGGGGAATTTCCAATATCGATGATGTGATGGAATTCATTGTCGCCGGCGCGTCTGCCGTTCAAATCGGAACAGCCAATTTTTATAACCCCGGTCTGGCAACACAATTGGTCGGAGAACTGGAACAGATTGTTCTGGAAGAAAAATGCGCACACGTGAGCGAACTGGTCGGCTCGCTTGTGTATCCGGAACGATAATTCACATCCAGACCACTTTCGATTTCAATAACTCATTTTCATCAACAACAGATTTAATAGCGATAAAGAGAATCATCTCATGCGAGTGTTATCGGGAATACAGCCAACAGGCCGCTTTCACTGGGGCAATTATTTCGGGGCGATTAAACAATATATCGACCTGCAGGATAACGAGCAGGCGTTCTATTTCATCG
>NZ_CALFPF010000257.1 GCF_937919775.1 uncultured Gimesia sp. | reverse complement strand
TGACGAAATCGGGGAGTGAGACAGGTTCTATATCAAATTCGAGTTTCCCTGCCTCAATACGTGAGAGGTCAAGAATATCGTTGATCAGCTCAATTAAATATCTACCATTCCGTTTGATAATGACAACGTACTCATAACAGTCCGTGTCCTGCAGGCGTTCTGAAAGGATGTCCGCATATCCGAGAATCGCGGCCATCGGCGTTCGAATCTCATGGCTCATATTGGCCAGAAACTCACTTTTCGCCAGATTCGCCTGCATTGCCCGCTGTTCGCTTTCACGCAAAGACTCTTCCATAATCTTACGGTCAGTGATGTCTTGAATGATACAGCTGACTGCCCAGACTTCTCCCTTGTCATTTGACAGGGGATAAAAATTCATAAGCCAGCACCTTCGGTCACTTCGCTCCGAATTGATTTCGTAGACTTCATGGTTTTTGACTGGTTGTCCCGTTTTGAAGACATGCTCATACAGGGGCTGAATGGTGCTCGCGATTCCCGGCAGTAGTTCATTGCATTTTTTTCCCAATTGGGCTTTACGGGGGATGCCATTCATTTGGGCATGAGTTTCATTAATTCGCACGTAGCGGAATTCCCGATCGATCAAACTCATTCCGACCGGAGCTGATTCATAAATCAGCTCCAGTTCACGCTGTCGCTGCTCAACAGCTGCTTCAGCAGCACTCAGACTTTCTTCCGCCACCCGTTGCTCGTGAATGTCACTGACGGTACCTACCCATTCCAGCACCTGTCCAGACGAATCAAGCACGGGGACAGCCTCGAAGATTACCGGGCGAAAACTCTGGCTTTCGGCATGCCAGATATGCCCTTGGATACGCCGACAGGAATTTCCCTGAGCTGGAGAATTCCAGAAAGTAGACAATTCAGAACGATCTTCGGGAAGTACGGCATTCAGCCAGCCATCACCCTGATGATTGTTCCAGTTCTGGCCCGTGAAGCGTTGCCATGAAGATTGCGGCGCAATAAATTTTCCCTGCGGATCCGTTATCCAGATAATGCTACTGGTGCCGTTCAAGAATGCTTCATAACGAGCCTGCATCCAGCGGAGTTCACTTTCGACCTCTTTGCGTTGCTCAATTTCTTTGACCAGCTGTTTGTTCGTTGTGGCAACCGATGGTAAATGCAAAACTTGCGGCGTATACCGGATCAATGCAATCACGGTGACCCAGGAGACGAGTGCCGTCGCTAATTTAAGCAGACCGGAAATCCGATAGATCGGATACCAGAAAATAACGGCTTCGACCAGATGCACGGTTCCACACAGCAGAATGAACGCAGCGAACAGTCCGAACAGCTTGGTGAAGGGAAAATCATTCCGTTTAAATGTGAAGTACAGCAGAACAATCGGGATCGCAGTATAAGCTGACCAGGTGCCGATGTCTGACAAGATATGCAGCCAGCCTTCTCCGGCACTCCAGTTCCCGCAACTCCAGCGGGCAGGATAATCCGATGTATCAAAAAGCTTGGAAAAAAATTCACCCATCTTCACAGCCTTTTTTCATGAGCCCGCGCGATCAATTGGCGTTCACTCAGGCTGACTCCTGTTGTAGTGATGAGAAGAGGGGAACCACTACAGGACGTCTTTTTCCTGATAGTCCTGATTTTTATATATTGCTGCTTGGTTTAAAAAATGACTCCAGTTTTATGTTTGTTTTGTAATGACACTTTAACAATATATACCCAAAAATAGTAACATACTATTTTATCTTCGAATTTGGTTTTGGAAATACGTGTTCAGGAATTGAACTGATTATTGAACCGGTTTTAGTGGAAATTCTACAAGTACATCCAGAATAGAATCCAAGAATGCCACGCTTGTGGCGTTCGGGCCAGCGGTAGTGAGTGAGATGCCTCACTGATAGGATCCTGCTGTTTTAAGCAAGGCTCACTTTAGCATCGCAGAAGATCCCCGACTATTGCGGCAGGCTCTCTACCAGTCCGATGACGGCCCAGGTGGTGCCCCAGAAGACGGCTGTTTCTTCAATACTCGCTTTTTTCTTTTCTTTGGTACCACGCACTGGCCACGAACCATCGTCGCGTAAAGTGCTGACCAGAAACTGTTGGGCTCCTTTAACCGAAGCATCCTGCCGATCCAGGCCCGCGACAACGAGAGCGTATAGAGCCATGCCCGTTCCCAGCGCGTCGCTTTCGTCAGCCACCATCCAGCCCCAGCCACCGTCCGGCTTTTGCAGACTGCGGAGTTGACTCACCATCTGGTCGCGCAGATCAGAATCCTTCTCTTGAACCGCCAGCAATAATCGCACCACATACCATTCGGTACTCTTTCCCGGAGGACTGGCTTTGATGTACTGCATCGCCTGCGCGACCGCTTGCGCGTTTTCCTTGTTGGTGCCCTCCCTGAGTAGCGTCAGTATCAGCCACATGGTAGTGACGCTGTTTGTTTCCGACGCAGGTCGTTTTTGAAAGGGGAGCTGCCCTCCCGCCTTCCAGGAACCGTCCGGCTGTTGTCCGTCCAGCAGCAGGGCGGCCAGTTTTTTCCGAGCCTCTATTTGATCCGGGACAACGCTGGTGCGATCGAAGCTCCAGAGAATCTGAGCCACCCCTTCTTTGTTTCCCAGACCCACAATGGTGCCTTTCTCATTTTTCGAGAGCGATTGGTCGACGGCCCACTGCAGCCATTCATCCAGCTTGTCGCTGACCTGGAAACCATTCAGTTTCGCGCTGCCGAGACTCCAGACCATTGTCCCAACACGGTGACAGGTGACGCATTTCTTTTGCTCAATCCACCACAGCCCTTTCTCCTCGATATAGGGAATGCTGCGTTGAATCGTCTCGCGAACTTGAGTTGTTGTGACCTGATCCTCGGGCAAGGCAGCCATCGATACCGTCAACAAAATAGAACCGATGGCAAACATAACGCCAGCCTTTCCGCATGCGATATAGAAAAAGAAATCTAAAACGACGCTTTCATTATATCCGCCCACGCTCATGAAAAGTATCAGTGATTTGACTTTCGAGTTCAGGAAACAGAAGGCAAGGGGCATGCATCCTGTACAAGAGATGCGTTTCAAGTGATTTGTGCAACATCATGAAAGTCTGGTAAATCCGGTCTGCTGTTGCTTCAACGCACATCCACATGAGCGGAATGGCGCCAGCCACCGTTTTACAGATGTGTGCCGACACACAACGGCGGACAGCGCTGTACCGCTCATGAAACTGAACACATTCGTCCTTCTTCAACGGTATATTCTTGCGACAGGCCAGGGGAATTGACCGCGCTTACCAGTGAGAGTCTGCCGCAGCAGAGGGTCAGCTTGGCGAGAATTAAATCGTCATCGGGGATGCGGTATAATCCCTACAACACGAACCCTCTTCGCGATCTGGTTGAGTCCCCGGAAACGCGTTTCGCTGAGCCATCGCGGCACGAAATGTTATCATACCTGATCCGGATAGCCCTGGAGAGGCGGTAGTAAACCTGGAAACAGGATAGACACTTGTTTGAGTCGGGCTACGATATTGGTTACACTGTGAACTCGTGAATTCGTTCTTTTGTCTCTCTGAGGGGAACACGAGCCTGTGATCCTCAGTGGCAGACTCTGCATATCAATCAAGAAAGTTGAAGAGAAGCAATGATTTGTGTCAGCATTGGTCGAACCCGACACAAGATGGTGATGATGGAACACCGCTCCCTGGCGGAAAAAGGGGCGGAACTGGTGGAGCTGCGTCTGGACTGGATCGCACGTTCCCCCGATGTGAACCGTCTGATTAAAGACCGTCCCACGCCGGTCGTCGTGACCTGCCGTCGGCCGGAAGACAAAGGACGCTGGAACCGTACCGAAGAACAGCGGCAGGCGCTGCTGAGAACGGCCATCGTCGCGGAAGTCGAATACGTCGACATTGAAGACGACATCGCCACATCGATTCCGCGTTACGGAAAAACCAAACGCATTATCAGCCATCACAATTTTGATGAAACGCCGGACAATCTTGAAGAGATCTACGCTTCGATGTGCGAGAAAGATCCCGATATTGTCAAAATAGTCACGATGGCCAATTCTCCCGGCGATTCGGTGCGGATGCTGAAACTGGTGGCCAATGCCAAGGTGCCGACAATTGGTTTCTGCATGGGCGAGTACGGCGTGATCAGCCGGATTCTCTGCGGGAAATATGGCGCGCCGTTTACTTACGCGACGTTCAGTCGTGAGCGAGAATTAGCGCCGGGGCAACTGGCATTTTCCGAGATGACCGGCATTTATCACTATGACCAGATCGGACCGGAGACGGCCGTGTACGGGGTGATCGGTGATCCGATTGCGCATAGTCTGAGTCCTTTGATTCACAACCTCGCGTTTCGTCACGATAAAATTGACGCTGTCTATCTGCCGTTTCGTGTGCCCAAAGACCGGCTGGCGGAAACGCTGAAGGAATTCCAGTGGCTGAATGTGCAAGGATATAGTGTGACGATTCCGCATAAAGCGGGCGCACTCAAGCTGGCCGATGAAGCAGACGAAGCGTCCCAAAGTATGGGCGTGGCTAACACGCTGTTTCGTGACAGTAAAAAAGTCTGGCACGCCCGCAATACCGACTACGATGCAGCGCTCGACAGCATTCGTCTCGGCCTCGACCCGCAGGGGAAAGCGACCGGCGATCCGATTAATGGCAAACAGGTCTTGCTGTTAGGGGCCGGCGGTGTCTCTCGGGCGATTGGCGCCGGGGTAATCAGTGCCGGTGGGGTGTTGACGGTTTCGAATCGCAGCCGCGAACGGGGAGAAAAACTGGCAAAGGATCTGGGCTGTAACTATAGCACCTGGGAAAACCGGGGCAGCGGTCATTATGACATTCTGGTGAATGGCACGTCGGTGGGCATGTCTCCCAAGGTGAACGAAACGCCGTTTGCTCAGAACTTTATGCAGGACGATATGCTGGTGTTCGACACGGTTTATAATCCGGAAAATACGCTGCTTCTCAAACAGGCGCGCGAGCGAGGCTGTAAAACGGTGTCCGGAATTGAAATGTTCGTGCGCCAGGCAGCCGCTCAATACAAGCTGTTTACGGGTAAAGAACCTCCCCTGGAAGTCATGCGGGCAACGCTGCGAAAAGGAATTTCCGCAGTCGGAAAACTCTAGGGAAATCTCAAATGACAGTGATGACATTAATTGGCTACCGGGGCAGTGGGAAGAGCAGTGTGGCTGCGCCTTTAGCAGAAAGACACGGCTTCAACTGGTTGGATGCCGACGACGAAATCGAACGGGTGGCCGGAAAATCAATCGCACAGATTTTTGCCGACGAAGGGGAATCGCACTTTCGTCAGATAGAGCGTGAAGTCATGCAGAATTTACTTCAGCGAGATAAGCTGATCATTGCCGCGGGCGGCGGTGCGATTCTGAATGCCGAGACACGCCGGGAAATGCGAGACGCAGGCCCGGTGATCTGGCTCAAAGCGAGTGTCGCAGCGTTGGAACAGCGGATTTCTCAGGATGCCACCACAACCAGCCGTCGGCCTGCATTGACGGCCAGTGCTTCTCCGCGCGAAGAAATTCAGAATCTGCTCGATCAGCGTGACCCCGTTTATCGGGAATGCGCCACGATCACGGTTGAGACCGATTCCAAAACCGTTTCCCAAATCGTCGATGAAATCATGGACTCTCTGGATTCAACCCTTTAAGGCACGACGAAAGTTTCCCGGACTATGACCCCCTTCGGAATCGACCCCAATCTCATACTCGTGTTGCTGTTTCTGCTGGGCGCAGTCCTGGGGCGTGTGGTTAATCTCTGTATCGAAGAAATTCCCCGTGAAGAACGCGTGGGAGCCGCCTGGAAACGCGTCGGCCGTCGCATGCGTCACCTCTGGTCGCGCTATCACATTCCCATTATCGGCGTCTTTCTGACGCGGTCCCGCAATTCCACGTTTCCCTACAAGCGGACGTATCGTGAAGCGTTAGTCGAACTGCTGAATGGTGCGATTTTTGTGCTCTTGTATTGTGCGGAAGTCCCCTTGAGTGGTCAGGCGACGCTGCAGCAGAGCGGCCTGTATTCGGCGTATGCACCCGATTTGCTTGCGGTGAATTCCTGGATGACGCCGGTCATGCTGCTGAATCTGCGTTTTCTGTTTCATTTGGTGCTGATTGAATCGCTGATGGTCGCCACCTTCATCGACTTCGATCTGAAAATCATTCCCGACGGCGCCACGATGCCGGCGCTGTTCATTGGCGTGGTCGGTTCTTTTGTCTTCGGTCTGTTTTATCTGGTGCCGGTCTGGTTTCAGGAACCGTCTGTGGTTCGTTTGCTGGGCATCTATTTTCCCGAGCAGTATCGAGCGTATTTCATTGTCGAGAAAGTGCCCGAGTGGGTGATTCAATATCCTCATCTGCACGGGCTGGCGGTGAGTCTGGTCGGTCTGGTTGTGGGGGGCGGAGTGGTCTGGGCCGTGCGAATTATCGGACAGTGGACGTTGCGGCAGGAAGCGATGGGTTTTGGGGATGTGATTTTGATGGCTGTCATCGGCAGCTTTCTGGGCTGGCAGGCGACGGTGACCGTGTTTGTGATTTCGCCTTTGTGCGCTCTGGCGGTGGTGGCGGTCTCCATCTTTTTTCGACAGACTCGGGAAATTCCCTTTGGCCCGTACCTCAGCCTGGGGGCGCTGCTGGTGCTGCTGGGCTGGCCGAAAATCTGGCCACTGGCCGAACGGATCTGCCATCTGGGACCACTGCTCCCGATATTGGCGGTCGTGATGCTGGTTTTGCTGGGGGGCTGTTTAATGTTCACACAACTGCTGAAACGGATGTTGGGTTTCCCCTTATATTACGAAGAACAATGGCAGGAAGAATGGACATCCGCTGATCAATTAAGCTTTCAGGCGGGGGAAAACGTGGACGAACGCCAGGGACGCTGGGATCTGAATACAGACGCGCATACCCGAGCCGGACGGGGAACACACTATTACCAGCAGTGGAAAAAGGGGCGTTAACACCTGAAACCGCGCGCTTTTGCGGTGCATCATTCACAAAAACGGCTGTAAACACTAGAATCGGCTGCACGCGCTGAACTCAGGAAAGTCTCTGGTGTCATCACTGCGTGTTTGTGCGTCAAAGATTGAGACCTGGAATTAGAAAAAACTATGATTACAATTGTCGACTATGGAATGGGAAATCTGCGAAGTGTTCAGAAAGCCTTTGAAAAGGTGGGGGTTGAAGCAACCGTCTGTTCCAAACCGGAAACGATTTCCCAAGCCACAAAATTAGTGCTGCCCGGCGTGGGCGCGTTCCGGGATGCGATTCAGGCGCTCAAAACGCAGTCGCTGGTGGAACCGATTCTGGAACACGTCAATTCCGGCAAGCCTTTTCTGGGAATCTGTCTCGGCCTGCAGTTGCTGTTTGATGTCAGTTATGAAGACGGCGAATACGAGGGGCTGGGCATCATTCCGGGAAAAGTCGTGCGTTTCGAGGAACAGCCCGATCTGAAAATTCCGCATATGGGCTGGAATCAGATTGAACGCACCGCCGCGCACCCGATTCTGGCCGACATTCCCGAACATGAATATTTCTATTTTGTACACAGTTATTATGTCGTGCCCGAAAACGAATCGGATGTCGCCGCCTGGACCGACTACGGCTGCCGCTTTGCTTCGATGGTGGCCCGCGACAATATTGTCGCCTCGCAGTTTCATCCGGAAAAAAGTCAAAACGCGGGCTTGAAACTGCTGCAGAACTTCGCTTCATTTTAATTTACGTTCATCAGGTAAAAGAAAGTCAGCTCAGCTATGGAAATACTGCCCGCCATCGATATTCGAGGAGGCAAATGCGTTCGTTTGCGACAAGGCGATTACGGTCAGGAAACGGTCTTCGGCGATGACCCCACCGAAATGGCCCGTCGCTGGGCAGACGGAGGTGCCTCGCGGTTGCATCTGGTGGACCTGGATGGTGCGAAGGCCGGCAAACCCGTCAACCATGAAGTCGTGCGCAAGATAGTGGAAGCCGTTTCCGTGCCCTGTCAGATGGGGGGCGGCATTCGCGATGAAGCGTCCATTCAGTTGATGCTGGATGACGTGGGTATCGACCGCGTGATTGTGGGCACGCAGGCGCTGAAAGATCCGCAGTGGTTTAAAGAGATGGTCCAGCGTTATCCCAATCGACTGGCGCTGGGACTGGATGCCCGCGATTCGAAAGTCGCCACCGAAGGCTGGCTGGATGTCTCGGAAACCTCGGCCATCGATCTGGCAGGTGAATATGTGGGCGTCGAACTGGCAGCCGTCATTTATACCAACATCGCCAACGATGGCATGATGCAGGGGGTTGATGAAGCCACGATTCAGGATATGATCGCGCTGGCAGAACTGGGTTTGCCCGTGATTGCTTCGGGGGGCGTGACGACACTCAAAGATGTTTCCCGTCTGGCGGAAGTCAGTCGGCAGTATCCGAAGTTAATCGGCGCGATCATCGGCCGGGCTTTGTATGAGGGGACGATTGAAGTTCCCGCCGCCATCGCCGCCAGTTTGTGAGGGAGTTTCCATAGCAGCAGAACGGATGGCATTTCATGACGGACGACGAAGACCGAGGTAAGCTGTTCCGGGCACGGCTGCTGGTGCTGCTGGCTTCGGTCTTGTGGAGTTTGAGCGGCGTGTTTATCAAGTCGCCTCCGTTTCAATCGATTCCGGAAGCGGATCGCGGTTTGATTCTGGCCTGTTATCGGGCGTTTTTTGCCGGGCTGTTTCTGCTGCCGTTTGTGAAATTCCAATACGTCCGCTGGCGTCCCGGCTTGATACCGCTGCTGATTGCCTTTGCTTCGATGAATTTGCTGTTCGTGACCGCGATGACAAAAACGTCGGCCGCCGCCGCCATTTTTCTGCAGAATACGAGCGTCGTCTGGGCGATGCTGTTTGGGTTGGTGTTTCTGAAAGAACGCATCGAACGCGGTTCGATTGTGGCGATGTTGATAGTCATGGTGGGCATTTTCTGCATCGTGACGGCGGACTGGTCGGGTAAGAATTATACGGGCAACATGATTGCTTTGATGAGCGGCGTTGCTTATGCGCTGGTCGTGATTTTATTTCGCCAGCTGCGAGACGAGCACCCGGCCTGGCTGGTGGCGCTTTGTCTGCTGGTGTCGGCAGCCCTCGTCGCGCCCTGGGCGTTAACGCTGGGGATCTCGCTGACGGGTTTGCAGTTGTTTCTGATCGCCACGTTGGGAGTGGTGCAGATGGGGACCCCGTATGTGATTTTTTCGCACGCGGTTAAAACCGTCAATTCGCAGGAAGCCGCCCTGCTGGTATTGACCGAACCGATTTTGAATCCGATCTGGGTCTGGCTGTTCTGGGGCGAGACGGTTTCGCTGACCACGCTCGTCGGTTGTTCGCTGATTGTGCTGGGGCTGGCCGTGCGTTTTCTGTTTTTCAGACCGAAACTGATTTTGCAACCGGAAAATGTTCAGCGGTGAATCAGTTTGATGGTTTGCATTTCGTGATACTGCGCCCGTTCCGTTTTAAGTTCGGACTGAAAAAACTTGATGGTATCGACGGTCACTTCTCCCCACTCCGCATTCGCGCGATCCCGCAGAATTTCAAACAGTTCTTCCGGCGGCTTGGCATTCACGCGTGCCAGTGTCAGGTGGGGATGAAAGCCTTTGCGCTCCAGCGGGTAACCCAGTAATTCTGTTTCCTGTTCCAGGAATTGCACCATTTCGGCTAATGGGGCGGGATCGGAAATGCCCGCCCAGATGACATTCGGGCGTTCTGCGTTGGGGAATGCGCCCAGCCCTTTGAAGGCCAGTTTGATGGGGGGAAACAGGGTGCGCATTTTTTTCAGCAGGTGACTGATGGGCATGATGTCGTCCAGCTCAGTCGGCCCCAGAAACTTCAGGGTAATATGCATCTGGTCAACCAGGATCGGTCTGACGGCAGTGCCCAGTTGATCCAGTTTTGGCAGCAGTTTTCTGAGGCCCCGCGGCGGATGAATGGGGACTGCGATAAATGTTCGCGTGCGTCGGTTGGTGTGCATCATAATTCATTCGAGGTTTCCGTCAGAGAAACGGAAAGGGATGTTCCTATTTCTTTTTCTGGTTCCAAAGTGCTTTCAGTTGATCGAAGCCCTGTAAAGGCTGTTCCCCGGTTTTCATTTCCTTGGTCAGTTTGGGAGCCGGGGGTGCCTGTTTCGGCGTGTGTTTTTTCTTTTGCTGCTGCTGGTTTTTACGACTGCCGGTGTCCGTACCGGCGGCAGGCGCGGTTTCTGTTTTTTCCGGCTCTGCTCTGGGAGGAGCCGGTTTGACAACCTGTTCTTTTTTCGGCAGGCGATCTGTGCCCGGTTTGATCAGAGTCAGCGAGACGCGGCGGCGTTCCAGATCCACACCCAGGACCCATGCGGTAATCACGTCGCCTACTGAGACGAACTGATACGGGTTTTTAATAAAGTGATTGGCCATTTCGCTGACGTGAATCAACGCGCTGTCTTTTAATCCCACATCCACGAACGCGCCAAAGTCCACCACATTCAGAACCGTGCCCTGCAGTTCCATACCTTCAATCAGTTGTTCGAGCTTTAATACTCCCTGCTTGAAGATCGGGCCGGGCAAGTCGGAACGCGGGTCGCGTTTGGGGCGGACGATGGCTTCCAGAATGTCTTCCAGAGTCGGCAGGCCGATCTTTAAACTCCGGCTGAGTTCTTTTTTATCGATCTGACTGACTTTTTCAATGATCGAAGCGCGGTCTTCCGCCGAAGTTTTCAGACTGTCTTGAGGCAGCTCGAGTTGCGTGAACACCTTGTGGGCGTGCTCGTAACTTTCCGGATGAATCCAGGTTGTGTCGAGAGGTTCGGTGCCCGCATCAATTTTCAAAAAACCGGCCGCCTGGGTGAACGTTGCTTCTCCCACCCCGGCGACATCCAGCAGTTGTTTTCGATTCTGAAATGAGCCATGTTTTTCGCGCCATTCGGTGATCCGTCTGGCAATCAGTTGATTCATTCCCGAAACGTGACGCAGCAGTGAGGCACTGGCGGTATTCAGATTCACGCCGACATAATTCACACACGATTCGATGACTTCATCCAGCGATTCTTTCAGACGCTTCGCATTCACATCGTGCTGATACATGCCAACCCCCAGATGCTGGGGATCGATCTTTACCAGTTCGCTCAACGGGTCCTGCAGGCGGCGGCCGATGGAAATCGTGCCGCGAATTGTGGCGTCCAGTTCGGGAAATTCTTCGCGAGCGACCGGACTGGCAGAATAGATACTGGCGCCCGCTTCATTCACAATTAAATAACGGGCCTCGGGCAGATTCTGTTCAATCATCTCCGTGATGATTTCTTCCGTTTCGCGGCAGGCAGTGCCGTTGCCGATGGCGACCAGTTTACATTGATGTTCCTGCATCATGTCGGCGAGCTTGTTGCGCGCGTAATCTTTTTTGTCGGCGGAACCTGTGACATACACGAGATCGGTGGCCACACAGTTGCCCAGTTCGTCGAGCACGGCAAGTTTGCAGCCGGTGCGTAAGCCGGGATCGATGGCCAGAATGCGTTCGCCTTGCAGGGGGGGCTGCAGCAGTAAGTTTTTCAAATTCTGGGCGAACACGGTAACCGCATGGATTTCCGCTTTGTCCGTCAGCTCGCGGCGGATTTCCCGCTCCAGACTGGGCAGCACCAGACGCTGCAATGCATCGGTGACCACTTCCGTCAGAAATTCGTTGAAGCGATGACCGTTTAAATTGAGATGGCTGAGAATCGATTTGCAGGCGGCATCTTCAGTCCATTCAAAACGGATCCGCAGTGCGCCGGTTTTTTCTCCCCGGTTGATCGCCATCGTACGATGGTGAGGCACTTTGACGGCCTGTTCCGAGTAATTGAAATAGTCCCGATATTCCTGACCGGATTCTTCTGCTTTCTTGGTGGCACTCACGACCAGACGCCCGGTTCTCCAGGCGATCTGACGGGAGATATCACGCACATCGGGATCTTCGCCAATTTTTTCCACCAGGATATCGGCGGCCCCTTTCAGAACCTCATCCGTCGTGCGTGCGCCGTCTTCACCTTTGGTATATTGTTTTGCTGCTTCCGTCAGATCCCCAATGGAGGCATCACCAGACCAGATGGCATCGGCCAGAGGTTCGAAGCCATGCTTTCTGGCTGTCGCGGCGCGCGAGGTTCTTTTGGGTCGGTAAGGGCGGTAGAGATCTTCCAGTCGTTTGAGCGTGTCGGCTTTTTCGATTTCTGCTTTTAACTGGGGAGTGAGTTGCTGCTGTGCTTCGATCAAACGCAGGATAGTCGAAGCGCGTTCCCAGATCTGCCGTTTCGACTGCACCCGTTTTTGAATATCACGAATCTGAACTTCATCCAGATTGCCCGTGCGTTCTTTTCGATAACGGGTAATAAAGGGAACCGTATTTCCTTCATCCAGCAACGCAATCACATTCAGGATCTGCTGTGCTGTGAGATTCAGTTCCAGCGCCATCTGCTCTGCATCAGTGGCAGAGAATTGCGTACTGGAATGATTTGCTTGTATCTCAACCGCATCCATTTCGATCTCGATTCGTTTCGATCAATAGTTCCGAAAACATAGAATAGGAATCTGATTAAATAACAGGAACAGTAATATGACTCACTGTAAGAATAACGGTTTTCAGAAAAAATAGAAATGGTCGCAAGCTCTCACCTTTCTCCGCGCATTGCGCAGCGGGAGTTTATCTCTCGGAAGTGTAATGGTCTCTGTTCAAATTGGATAGGCTTACGTCACTCAAAACAGGTCACGCTCAACCCGAATCCGGTCTGAACGGAATCGATAAATGGTATTTCTTGATCTGTATTTTTTTGTATGAGTATAAAGTCTTCCACAAGAGACTGTGCAACGCTTCTGGCAGGCATTGATTTGCGGGAACCCGATGCGGGACGTCGTGTGAAACAGGCATGACTTCGGATTGTTTTTACTGTTTTTTTGCAGGAAAGCGGTTCTACAGTGTTTTGGTTTCCGTGTAGGAAATTATCTCACTCATTCTCCCGGTAGAATCGTTTTTCTCGTTAGGACCGGACCTCTCCACTGCCGATATAGAGACAGTCAGACATTCTCAAATGCTTATCGGTCTGGCTTGCGCGAATGATCCAT
>NZ_CALFPF010000256.1 GCF_937919775.1 uncultured Gimesia sp. | reverse complement strand
TTGTAATAGTATAAAGAAAATATTATTTTATAATAAATCTAAAGTATCGATTTCCGTCTGTACAGTAGGCCTTTTCACTGCAAATTGCCCAATCCTGATGAGCGGACTTTGATCCTGGAAACAAGCCTGTCAGATCAAATCGGGTAGATAAAGGGCGCGATGGCACTGCCGCTGATGAGAATCAGCAACCCGATCAAGAGCAGCGCTATGATGATCGGCGCCAACCACCATTTTTTGTTATGGCATAAAAAGTCCCAGAATTCGGCCAGAATGCCCGGCGATTTGCCCTCAGAGCGAGCCAGAAATTCAGTCGGGTTTTCGTCTGATGAGGGCTGTTCGGAATCTGTTGGATCTGCCATGATTTTCGCCCGTAATTTAATGCTTCTCGATTCAGTCCGGTTCAAGCGAATACTAAAACTGCCGAAAGTAGTCTGTTTCCTTGCGGATGACTTTTTTTGTTTTCCAGTAAGATTCCACCTGTGGGTCGAAACGCCTGCCGACCAGATCATGGCCCGATAAGCGTAACGTGATGCCGATCGGGAATATGACGAGATAATATACCACAGCGATCAGGAGACAGGAAACAATCCACCTGACAGGATAAAACAGAATCATCCAGGCCAGATAAATCGGTTTGATGTGCTGCGGATAAATCAGACCCAAGCTCAACAGCAGAACTATCAGTCCAGCCATGCCTGTTGCGACTGAAATCGACGCCGTTATTTTATAAACGAAAGCCGCAATGAAACTGAAAAGAAATGCCAGTGCGACAGCGAAGATTCTTAACTCGCGTTGATTCGGATTCCAGTTGATTTCGGTAAGTGCCATTTTTATTGATTCAACTAAGTGTTAATGCTGCTTGAACGATTAATCGAGGGCAAACTGATCGAGATGCTGATCGTCTTCAAATACCCGTGCCTGGGGCTGTTCCGACTTTAAAATGACAAATTGTTCCAATACCAGCACATCCATATTCGTGGCCATGAAACATCGCCAGGCATCCTGGGGGCTGCAGACAATGGGTTCTCCTCTGACATTAAAGCTGGTATTGATGATGACGGGAGAACCCGTCAATTTTTCAAATTCCGAGATCAGTTTGAAATACCGGCCGTGCCGGGTTTCGTCCACGGTCTGTATGCGGGCAGAATAATCAACGTGTGTGACAGCCGGGACTGAAGAGCGGCACAGATGCAGCTGCTGGAAACCGGTCAGATGTTTCGTTTCTGGCGAACGGGAGCTCCGCTGATGTTTTTGAACATCGGCAACCTGCAACATGTAAGGGCTAGGGATGTGAGCGGGAAATTCGAAATATTCCTCGACTCTGTTTTGCAAAACGGAGGGTGCGAACGGACGAAATGATTCCCGAAATTTGATTTTGCGGTTCATTTTGGACTGCATCGATTCACTCCTGGCATCACCCAGAATGCTCCTGCCTCCCAGAGCCCGCGGCCCGTATTCCATGCGGCCCTGCAACCAGCCGACCACTTTTTCGGAGGAGATGTGGCTTGCGACCTGCCTGCACAGTTCGTTTTCATCGGAAATGGTGTGATAAACCACCTGCGCTTCATCCAGAAACTGTCGAATCTCTGCTTCAGAAAATTTCGGCCCCAGAAAACTCCCCTGCTGTTGATCATCCGGATTCGCGTGTCGTGGTTTTTGCAGCAACTGATTCCAGATGAAAAGTGCCACTCCCAGCGCGCCACCGGCATCGCCGGCTGCCGGTTGGATCCAGATCTCTTCAAACGGACCTTCCCGCATGATCTTTCCGTTCGCCACGCAGTTCAAAGCGACTCCCCCTGCCATGCAGAGACGTGACTGGTTTGTCTGCGAATGCACATGCCGGACCATTTTCAGCAGAATTTCTTCCATCACGGTCTGGATTGAAGCCGCCAGGTCCATGTCACGTTGTGTGATCTCCGTTTCGGGTCGACGGGGTAAGCCACCAAAGAGTCGATGAAATCGATTCGAGGTCATCGTCATTCCCTGACAGAAGTTGAAGTAAGACAGATCAAGGCGAATAGAACCATCGGGCTTGATATCCACCAGTTTCTCGCGAATCAGTTCGGCAAAACGCGGCTCGCCATAGGGGGCCAGGCCCATCAGTTTATACTCACCCGAGTTGACTCGAAAGCCGCAGTAATAAGTAAAAGCCGAATACAACAGACCGGGCGAATGCGGAAAATGCAGTTCGCGCTGAATTTCGATTCTGTTACCCACGCCGGTTCCATAACTGGCGGTTGCCCATTCGCCGACTCCATCCACAGTCAGAAAAGCGGCTTCTTCAAAAGGGGATGGGAAAAAGGCACTCGCGGCATGAGACTCGTGGTGTTCAATAAAGATGATACGTTTTTTATATTGCTGCTGCAGTCCTTCGTAAATGACTTTCGGAATGTGCAGTTTTGTTTTGAGCCAACTGGGAATCGTATTCAGAAACGCCTTGAAACCAAAGGGGGCAAATGCCAGAGTCGTTTCCAGCAGGCGTTCGAATTTTAAAAACGGTTTTTCATAAAACCCCACAAAATCAATCTGTCCCGGCGTCAGTTGCGCTTCGCGCAGACAGTATTCAATGGCCTGCGCAGGAAAAGACGAGTCATGTTTGATTCGGGTAAAGCGTTCTTCCTGAGCTGCGGCAATGATCTCACCATCAACAATGATGGCTGCTGCAGAGTCGTGGTAGAAAGCCGAGATCCCCAGAATTGCTGTCATGAACTACCCGGTAATGAAAGGAGCGATAAAATAGATCAAGGATGAATGTGTTTGATTATCGTTTGACGGGGGACTTGTTGCTTTGATGAATCTCAACATTTACTACCACAAATAAAACCTAAAACGCAATACCGACTATTTTCCTGTCCCCTGGAGCAGGGTCAGTTCATCCTGAACAGGAAGCTGGTTCCATTCTTCTTTTGTCCCGTCGGGCCAGGTAATTGTAAGGGAATCGATCAAAGCAGCCTCCCCGATGGGGATAAGCACACGCGGATCACTGGAAGACTGGAAACTGCCTCCGGCGGGAATCACCAGAATTTGTGCAACCTCACCCGTGATCACTTTTACGGTGCAACCGAGCGGTTCCCTGGCCGCCCGCACGCCGATCACTCTGAGTCGTACGCTTTTGCCTTGACGGGGGCTGTCATTTCGTAAGAGCCCTGCCGGCTTGATTTCATGCGACGCCAGAAGATCGGCATCCCCGTCGTTATCGATATCTCCCACCGCAGTGGCACGCCCCAGATATTTTGTTTGAAAATAGGGGCCCGAATTTTTTGAGACATCTTTGAAGCGTTTTCCCTGCTGATTATAAAACAGTTGCTGCGTCATCTCGTATTCATGTTCGGTTCCCAGCGTACTCAGATCCCAGATATGCCCATTCGCCACGAACAGATCAGGCCATTGGTCGAGGTTGAAATCGGCAAAGATGGTCCCGAATGCCAGCATCGGTCGTGATGTAGTATCCAGCCCCAATTGGGAATTGGTCGTCAGAAAGCCGCCCAGTTCAAGCTGTTCATAAAAATCATTGGCTGCGTTTTCAAAATTCGTCACAAAAATATCGAGCAGACCGTTCCGATTATAATCGGCACACGCAATCCCCATCGAAGATTGAGGCTGCCCCTGATCTCCTACGGCAACTCCCAGAATCAAGGCTTGTTCCTCAAATACGAAGTTGCCCTGATTGATGAAGAGAAAATTATCCGTCGTATCATTGGCTACGAAAATGTCGAGCAGACCATCCCGGTTGAGGTCGACAATCTGAACGGCCAGCCCTTTACCGGCAGGTGGTACCCGGATACCGGCTGCTTCAGAACGATCAACAAATCGCCCGTCGCCCCGATTTTCGTAGAGCAGATCCTGCTGTGCAATTCTGCCAATCGGGCCGCAGGAAATCAGGACGCGTGTTGATCCGATTGTGGTGTAACAAGGCGGTTCATCTCGGGAATAATCCACATAATTTGTCACATACAAGTCAAGGTCGCCATCGCCATCGAGATCACCAAATGCGGCGCTGGCGCCCCAATGTTCGTCCCCCGTTGTTGTCATTTCTTTGATGTCGGAAAACGTACCATCACCATTATTTTCCCAGAAATAGTTTTTCCCATAAGTACACAGATACAAATCCACAAAGCCATCATTGTTATAATCACCGCAAGCCACGCCCATGCCAAAGCCGGATTTTTCCAGGCCGGCTGCCGTTGTGACATTTGCATATCTCAACTCATCCCGCTGCAGGCTTGAAGCACGATACAGCTGATGGACCATGCCCGCTTCCTCAGCCGGTTGATCAAAATGAGAGCCATTCGCCAGAAAGATGTCCAGCCGACCATCGCCGTCGAAATCAAACAGCGCAACTCCCCCGCCGTTCTGTTCCACCATATAATGCTGCGGACTGGGATTCCCGTAATAAGTAAAATCAATGCCCGATTCCCGGGCGATGTCGGTAAACCAGAAGGGGGAAGGCGTGCTGTTTTCCTGAAGTTTCTCGGCTCGGTCCGGGGCTTTAGTCTCTGTTAAAATGTCCGTTTCGACCGCAGGAGCGGGAGTTGACTTTTCACAACCCGGACAAAAAAGCAGACCGAAAATCAGGATTGCCTGTCGAGATCGGCTGCGTGGAAACGATGGGAACAATTTAACCTCAGTCCTGAATACGCTAAGAGAAATCAGACAAGCAAGAATAATCATCCATTATTTGCGGCTTTGACGCTTGATTCAATCAAATTATTTCCTGCTCCGAAAGCAGAGAGCCGAAAGATATGACTAACTTCCGTTGAACCAGAAAACAATGTTAAATAGGATGATACAGTCAGGCATTCGACGAATCGAGTCAATCACCGTCCGAATTTACTCACCGAAGAGATCAGACAGCCGATTGACGTAAAAAGAAAACCATTGATGAATGAACCACTCCCGCAGAATCCATTAGAGGTGAATCCCCTTTCACGGTCAGCAGGCAAAGCCAACCTATTCAGAGTAACACTACTTTATCTGGTGCTGATTCTACTTATTTTCTCGCGCTGCCTGACTTATCCCTTATTGGACTGGGATGACCACCTACACCTGACAGACAATCCTCACCTGAATCCTGTTTCGTTTGAAGGACTGCGGAAGATCTGGACGGAGCCCTACGAAGGCCTCTATATCCCCCTCAGCTATACTTTCTTTGCGCTGGAGGTTTCTCTGACGCGTCTGTTTGGCTCTCAAGAGAATTCGGTGCTGGCTCCCTCTATTTTTCATGCGGGCAGTTTAATCCTGCATCTGGTTAACTCGCTCCTCATTTACCGGATCTTGAATTTGATCGTGAAGAACAACCGTGCGGCCTGCCTGGGGGGACTGCTGTTTTTACTCCACCCGTTACAGGTTGAGTCCGTCGTCTGGATCAGCGAAACACGCGGATTACTCAGCAATTTTTTTTCCATCGCAACGATCTTTTATACTCTGAAATATGTCGTACGATCCGAAGCTTCCGCTTCTGTCCTGCCACCTTCCACTACGGCTCCAGCGCGAAAATTCAATTCCGAGTTGATTTTGGCGACAGGTTGTTTTCTGCTGTCGCTGCTGGCAAAACCGAGTTCGGTAACCACGCCACTCATCATTGGAATACTCGTCTATGGATTCTATCCGCAGCAGTTAAAAACTCTGCGCTATTGGATTTTCTGCTGGCTGATGCTGGCTCTGACCATGATTCTGGTCAATCGCAGCGAACAGGCGGAGCTGTTGTTTGAAAGTCCGTTTTGGAATCGCCCCTTGATTGCCGGGGATTCGCTGGCGTTTTATCTGTGGAAACTATTCATCCCCTACCCGCTGATGATGCAATATGACAAAAGCATCAAGCTGATTCTGGAATCTGACAGGGTCTATTGGTTCTGGATCATTCCCTGCCTGTGTTTTCTGCTGGCTTGTATTGTCAAACAACGCCGTGTCTGGTTGGTTATCCTGGCAATTTTTATCGCCGGATTGCTGCCGGTGCTGGGTCTGATCCCCTTTGCCTATCAATTAGTCTCCACGGTTGCAGACAGATACGTTTACCTGTCGATGTTTGGCCCGGCACTCGCTGTGGCGTGGCTGTTACGCGATGCCCATAAAACTGTCGCACGATATTCCGTTTGTGCTGTTTTGGCTGTGTTTGCCGGTCTGAGTTTTATCCAGACTGCAGCATGGGCCAATAGTGTTGAACTGTATCAACACTGCCTGAAGTACAACCCCCGTGCTTTTATCGCTCTGAATAATCTCGGTCATCTGGCTTTTAAAGAACAGCAGTTTGAGAAGGCATTGCACTATTTTGAAAAGTCGATCGCAGTCATGCCCGATGATGCGGGTACGAATCTGAACCTGGGTGCCACGCAGATGAAACTGGGGAACGTAGACCGGGCATTGAAATTTTATCAACGGGTTCTGGAAATCGACCCTAAGCATCCGGGGGCGCATGTTGCGTTAGGAATTTATTACGAATCAGAAACAGACGACAAAAAAGCCTTTGACCATTACCTGCAGGCTCTTCAGTCACAGCCTCAAAATGCGGACGCCTTAATGGGACTGGGCAATCTCGCACGTCGGCAGAAAATTTTCAAAGAGGCATTGCGCTATTATCAATTGGCTTTGAAATTCCGACCGGATGATCCTGACCTACGGAAGAATCTTGGTAATCTCTATCTGGAACTGGGGGACGAGAAAAACGCACAGGTTCAATTTGAACTTTCCCGAAAACAGGGTTCTTCCGATCCTGTAAACGAATTTAATCTGGGGCTGATGGCTGCCAGAAATTCAAACCTGGAAAAAGCGATTCAACATTATGAATCGGCACTGCAAACACTCAATCAGCAAACCTCTCCCGATTTGCACAAGCAAATCATACAGGAACTGGCGTTAACTTATAATCTGCAGGGGACCATGCTTCAGGAACAGGGAAACCATCAGCGGGCAGTAAAACAATTGCAGTTGGCGGTCAAAACAGCCCCTGATTTGGCACCCGCGTTTTTCAATCTGGCAGAATCTCTGCAACAACTGGGACAAACTCAAGCTGCAATTAAAGCCTTACAACAGGCCCTCACACTGGTCCCTCCTGATTCTGAACCTGCAAGAGATATTCAAAATCGAATTGATTCGTACCAAAATAAATAGAATCATCCGCCGCCTACTCATTATAATCCAGGTGAAACATTTCTTTATTTGATTCTTTCTCGACAGAAATAATACTTTGAACCAGCCCTCAGCAAACTTACCCCTCGAATATACGATCGTCCCAGAGAAACGCAGCAGGAAAAAAAGCGTTCTGTTCCGGTGCGCTGCATTGGGAATCGGCCTGTTAATCAGTCTGGCTGTGGTTGAAGTGGTCGTTCGCATTGCGCAGATTGCTCCCCCCCGCCTGATTTCGAAAAGACATCTGATTGATCACTCGGTAACCGACCACGTCGTTTATTATCATTGTTATCCTGATAATCCTCACGATGAACTGGCCCCCGTCCCCAATACCCAAGACGGTGACTGGGAACTGACGACCTATACTCTCGATCCTGAAAAACTTCCCCTGAACCGTCTCTCGGAAACCCCGTGGTGCGTGAAATATGAACATTCATCCAAAGGAATTCGTGATCGGGAATACCCGGATCAGCCACCAGAAGGAGTGACACGCATCGCCTGCATCGGTGATTCATTTGTATTTGGTGAGGGTGTCCCCGTTGAAAAGACAATCGCACGTCAAATGGAATCTTTGCTGGGTAAAAAGTATGAAATCATCAATGGCGGTCAGGTAGGCGCAAATACTCTGGATGAACTTCAGATTCTGGCGGCGATCGTCAAGGAAGCGAACTGCCATAGAGCGATCTTCGTCTTCATTCCGAATGATATTCCCATCCACCCCGGATTAGCCCAGCGTCAGAAATATATCAATGATCTGGTACAAATTCGTGATCAATATCTGGATGATTATCAGAAAACCAGTTGGCACGGCGGTTATTTGAAGTCGATCGGCTTGATGACGGCCCCTTTCGAAATGGAAAAGATCAAACGGGAAACCATCCAATGGTATCTCGACTCTTATGATCCTCGTTTTAACCAGGAAAATTTGCGCGTCTTTCAGGAAACGATCCGCACGATCCCGCAAATTCCGGACTGCCGCTCTGTGTTTGTGATTTATCCGTTAATGGAAGGGTTTGAATCAGCATACCCTTTGCAGACGATTCACGAAAAAGTAAAAGCGATGGCCGAGGAAGCCGGTTTACCGGTGCTGGATCTCACGCCGGCATTTGCAGGGCAAAAAACATCGGATCTTTGGGTCCATCCCACAGACCATCATCCTAACGGTAAAGCAAACGCCATCGCAGCCCAGGCCATCATTGAATGGTTAAAAAAGGATGTCCCCTGGTTTCTCAACCCCGATGAGCATGTGAAAACACAATCAGTCAACTGATTCACAAACAAGCCCGCCATTGACTTCCAGCGATTGCTCCTGTTCAAGCAATTTTATTTTCCACGTCTCGTTTCTGGTACAGCAACCAATACGTGACGGGAATGACGATGAGTGTGAACAGAGTCGAAGTCACGATTCCGAAAATGATCGCCCAGGCCAGTCCTGAAAAGACCGGATCGAGTGTGATGACCCAATTCGCCAGCAGCGTCGTTCCCGCCGTCAGCAGAATCGGACGCGTTCGAACGGCAACCGAACGTATGACTGCTTCCTGCAGCGAAAAGCCTTCTTTTTGCGCCAGATGGATAAAATCAATCAGCACGACGGAATTCCGCACGACAATTCCGGCCAGAGCAATAATACCGATCATTGCCGTTGCCGTGAAAAAGACGGGATTCGGATGTCCGCCGACGGGGACATCCATGATGACATTAAGTAGCCAGAAGCCGGGTAAGATTCCGATGAGCGTCAAGGGAATGGCCAGCATTATCAGCACCGGTAAGATGCGCGAGCCGGTTTGAAACATCAAAATGATGAAGATACTCAGCAAGGCTGCTGCGAACGCAAAACCCAAATCGCGAAACACGTCTAGTGTAATCTTCCACTCACCTTCTCCTGCCCAGTTCACCGAATAACCGGCGGGAAGGGACCATTTGATTCCCGCTCCGCGAGACAGCCATGTGCGGTCCTGCACGGGCCGGACTGCGCCAGATATCTGCGTTTTATCGGTTTGGCGATCCGCTTCGAGATCCAGAATCGCATCCGCCGGAGGACGACCCGCAACTTCAGCATAGACATAGACGACTCGATTCAGGTTCTTATGGTAGATGGTTTTGTCTTCGAGCCGTTTTTCGAATTTGCCGAGCGCACCGAGTTGCACAACTTGACCGCCATTTCCCTGCACGTAGATTTCTTCCAGGTCGTCGATGGCGGAACGACTGGAGCGCGGCAGCTTGAGTTCGATCCAGAGCGGTTCGACTTCATTCGGGAGGTGGAGCACGGTTGCCTTATCCCCCTTCAGAGCGATGCGCATCGTTTCTGCAATCGCTTCCGTCGAGATTCCGGAAAGCGCCGCCTTGGGTTTATCGGTTTCAAATATCCAGCGTGTTTGATCCTCTTCGGCACTCAGGTCCACATCAACCACGCCCGATTCAGCCGCAAGCCGGTCTCCGACACTCCCGGCGACTTGAATCAGATCGGAGTAAGTTCCTACCGGAGGCCCATAAACTTCTGCTGTAATCGTGGACAGAACAGGCGGCCCGGGAGGCACCTCGACCAGCTTGATCTTCGCTCCCAGTGAGTTTGCCAGCTTCGTTAACGGATCTCGAATCCGCAACAGAATCTCATGCGACTGTTGAACACGATAATCTTTCCCGATCAGATTCACACGGATGTCTGCCAGCGGGGAGCCTTGCCTCAAGAAATAATGCCGAACCATTCCGTTAAAGTCCATCGGTGAAGCCTGCCCGACAAAAATCTCGTAATCTCTCACTTCGGAAACACCGCTTAAATACTGGCCGATCCGTTTTGCTACGGCATCTGTATGTTCCAGCGTTGTGCCTTCCGGCATATCAAGCACCACCTGGAACTCATTTTTATTGTCGTAGGGAAGCATCTTGACGGGAACCAGCCGCAGTACAGGCAGCGTCATCGCGCCTGCAAGCAGCAAAACAATTCCGAACAGCACACCCCAGGCGTAAATACGGCGGGACAGAATCGGGCTCAGAATGGCACGCGTCGCTCGATAAAGTGGCTGCTTCGTAAGATCGTATGCACTTTCACTCTGATCGTCTGATTGAGAAAGGCGTCTGAGCGAAACCATGGCCAACCACGGTGTGATCACGAACGCGACTAAAGTCGAAAAGGTAACAGTCAGAGGCACATTCAACGCCATCGGAGCCATGTAAGGTCCCATCATGCCCGTAATGAATGCCAAAGGCAGAAAACTGACAATGATGGCTAAAGTGGAAAGAATCAGCGCAGGGCGGACTTCCTGTATGGCACGCAACACAGACTTGCGCGGCGGAAATATCCGCATGGAAAAATAGCGGGCAATATTTTCTACGTCCGTGATGGGATCATCAACCAAGAGACCTAACGCCAGAATGAGCGCAAACATCGTGACGCGGTTGATCGTATAACCGGCCATCAGATTCACAAACAATGTCAGGCTGTAACAGACGGGAATCGCCAAGGCGATGACCAAAGCAGCTCGCCAGCCGATCACAACCCCAATCAAAGCAACCACAGTCAGAACGGCGACGATCAGACCTTCCACGAGTTCGTTGACTTTCTCATCGGCCGTCTCGCCGTAATCCCGGGTGATGCGGTAATGCACACCGTTGGGTATGTGAGTCCTTGACAGTTCTTCCAGTCGTTCTTTGACGGCGGACGCGACCCAGACCGCGTTGGTCCCCTTCCGTTTCGCTACCGAAAGATGAACTGCAGGATACAACTGGTCTTCATTTGAGTGCGTTTCATCAGCGGAACCGAAGCCGATCCAGCTATAACTTTCCGATTCGGCTGGCCCGTCCATAATGGTAGCCACATTCTTGAGATACACGGGCCGATCGCCGGAAACATTCACCACGATATTCTCCAGATCAGCAACATCCTTGATAAAAGTTCCGGATTCGACAATAAACTGTCGATCCTGTTGTGCAAATTCACCGGCCCGCACCATGACATTGCTGATTTGCAAAACTTTTTTCACCTGCAGGGGAGAAGTCTTGTGCGCCGCCAGTCGCTGAGCGTCCAACTCCACACGCACGCGTCTCGGCCGCCCGCCGTTTACTTCAACGCGGTTTGTATTGGGGATCGCCTGGAGATCATGCTGGAGTTCCTCTGCAATCCTCCGTAACTCATGGTCGCTGTAAATGTCTGGTCTATCGCTCCAGAGAGTGGCAATCACAATCGGCACATCATCGACTTCGATTGGCTTGACCACCCACGATGTGACTCCCGGCGGGATCTGATCCGTGGATGAATTAATCTTGTTATAGAGTTTGACAAGGGAATCTTCACGGTCCTCGCCCACATAGAACCGAACGGTGACAATACACTGGCCGGGTTGGGACATCGAATAGACGTACTCGACACCATCGATCTGGTACAGCAATTTTTCCAGACGATCGGTGACCTGCGTTTCGACCTCGGCGGCAGACAGTCCGGGAGCACTGACGAAAACATCCGCCATCGGTACCACAATCTGCGGTTCTTCTTCGCGAGGTGTCAGCCATAAAGCGACGATGCCTAACAGCAAAGAGACCACCACCAGCAGAATCGCCACATCGCCTCGCAGGAAGACTTCGACCACGC
This sequence comes from uncultured Gimesia sp., assembly GCF_937919775.1. Lineage (GTDB taxonomy): Bacteria > Planctomycetota > Planctomycetia > Planctomycetales > Planctomycetaceae > Gimesia. The sequence continues at coordinate 1,350 of NZ_CALFPF010000256.1, read as the reverse complement.
GCGTCAGGAAACCAGAACTCTCGTCGGAAATCTCATCAGGCTCATTTGTCATCTGCGTTGCTCTCCCGTTCCGGAGATGTCGGCTTGAGTAACACCTGATCCCCCGCCTGCAGACCACTCAGGACTTCCTGTCGCCCGGGAATTCCGACCTGCCCGGTTTTAATGAAGCGTCTTTCCAGCGTGCCGTCCGGCCGAACAACATCGACAAATTCGAGCTGACCAATGCGTTCAATGGCGTCCATTTCGAGGCAGAGGTGCTTACGACTTCCCGCCGGAATCCGCAGTCGACCGAACATCCCTTCGTAAAGATCTTCGGAGCGTGGCAAACTGGCTTTAACCAGAAAAGACCGACTCGGTGCGTCTGCCTGTGGCACGATCTCATCAATGGTGGCTTCGAATTCACGTTCCAACGCATCGACGTAGACCTTCAGCTGATCGCCCAGTCGCAGTTTGACGGCCAGTTGCTCCTCCACCGGCGCCTCCAGCCGGAGTGATGTGGCGTCATACAGCACCAGGAGCGGTGCTCCCGGATTGGCGATGTCCCCTGGTTCGGCAAGTCGATCCACAATACGACCGTTCTTCGCCGCTTTGATTTTGGTATAAGACAGTAAAATTTCCGCCTCAGTGACGGCTTGCTTTGCTCGCGACTCTTCCGCCTCGGCCACTTGAAGTTCCCGTGTGGCGCGATCAAAGTCGGATTTTGTGACAACATTCTTTTTCAGCAGCGTCTCGACTCGCTTGAAATCCTTTTCTGCCTCTGCATGGGTTGCAGCAGTCGAGACCTCTGATTGTTTGGCTTGACTCAAACGGGACTGATATTCTTTTGCATCAAGGTCAATCAGAGGTTGCCCTTTCGAGACCTGATCCCCTGCTTTCACGTGAATCTGTGCGATGCTTGCCAGAACCTTGGACGCCACTATGGTTCGACTCGACGCTTTGAGCGTTCCGATCGCTTCTTCGACATAGGGTTTCGTCACTTCATGGACCACTGTCATCGGTTCGGCGGAATGCCGACGCACACCGCGCTCCTGCCAGTCTGATGCCACTTTTTTCTCGAACATCCCGGACAGCCAGGCAATCGACAGCAGGAGAACTACCAGACCGGCTGTGTAGAGCAGAATACGGATGAAGATACTGATGCCTTTATGGGAAAACCAAACTTTCATCTTTCCCCTTTACCACAACATGATTAAATGAACCGTCTCGGACGCCTGTTTGCCATAATCAAAGGTGTCAAGCAGCAGTATACCATAAATGACGCCAGACTTGAGGGAGTTTTCATGACCCCCTGCATCAGAAATCAAGCTTTTAAATCGAGTGCTACCCGATCTTTATTACCCGGCCCTGTTT
>NZ_CALFPF010000255.1 GCF_937919775.1 uncultured Gimesia sp. | reverse complement strand
AATTTCCGGGCTTAATGGCGATACCGCTAGATTTCATTTCCGGACACCCTGCTAGCAGCAGCCGGTTGCCTTTGCCCTGATAGACCAACTGGGCTTGAAGCTTGGTGACTTTTTTGTGTTTAACAAGTAGCTTGGCTAAATCTTCGGCAGACTCCGCAGCAGGAGATTGCGACTTTTGAAAGGCAGCGATATCCACAGCGGAGATAACACCGCTTTCATCAAGCTGAGCTACAAAGTGTTCCAGAGTCATCGCCATGAGTGGTATATTAGCCCGAAAGTAAACGGAACGAATGAGTTAAGCATTGTCAATTTACAGAGATTGTTAATTAAAACAAAGCTTTAATTACCGCATTTGTAACAAAGCGAGGTGGCAATACATTGCCAACGCTGTCCCATTTATTTGAATCGTCAATGGGAAAACAAAAAAGGACTTACGACCAATAGTCGTAAGTCCTTATGTTTCAAAGTGCCCAAGAGAGGACTCGAACCTCCACGGGGATATTCCCCACTAGCCCCTCAAGCTAGCGCGTCTGCCATTCCGCCACTTGGGCTTGTTTTTGAGTGAGATTCAGACGGTCACTAGAATTGCCTGAAACCGACTCAAAGTCGAGGATTTCCCAGTATAACAATCCGGGGAGGCCCATCAAGGGACGTGGATGGCAATCTATGGGTGAAAATACCGGGATTTTGTGAAAATGCACCTGCAATGAGTTTAAACTTCCCCTCCCGTAAAATCAGCATTTTTGTAAACTATGAGCCGCTTATTACAGTTGATCCCGGCAAATTTCAGTGAATCGCTGATGCTGAGCACCTGTTTCGCGTTGAATCTGTTCGAACAAGGATGTCCGATGCCATTTTTTACCCGCTGGAACACTCAAACCCGAACTCAGACTACGCGCATCGGATTCGTTTTGATCCTCGGTTTTCTCGCTGTTACGCGGAACCTGTTTGCTGACACCGTATCCCCGTCTGCAGGTTCGCCGCTGCTGGATGATGCGAACTTGAACGCCGTGCAGTTTCTGGGATCAAAAACCGGCTGGGCGGTCGGTGATCGGGGAGTGATTCGGAAAACCGAAGATGGCGGACGAACCTGGCAGTTCGTGACCAGTCCGGTGCAATGTCCCTTGCGGCATATTTGCTTCCTCACAAATCAGATTGGCTGGATCGCCGGTGGCGGGACGGCGGCTTACGGCTATATGAATCAGGGCGTGCTGCTGTTCACGAAGGATGGTGGGAAAACCTGGGAAGAGCTGGTTCAGAAACGTCTGCCGCGATTGCATTACGTTCGATTTTTTGGCGTGAATGAAGGGGTCGTTGTCGGGGAGTCGTCGATTCAGCATGCGACCGGAGTTTTTAAAACCACCGATGGTGGCAAGACCTGGCAGGATGTGATCGGTTACGAATCGGCGGGATACCGCAGTGCCGCGTTTTTTGATGTGTCTACGGGAATCGTTGCGGGCACTCAGGGACGGCTGACGCTGGTGGGCGGTGGCGCGGTTTTGCCTCCCCGCTTTCCGCCTCAGGGATTGCGGGGCATTCAGGACGTCAAGCTACCGATGACGGCCACCGGCTGGATGGTCGGCGATGGAGCCTTGCTGCGAAAAACGGAAAACAAGGGTATCGTCTGGGAGATGCCGGAAACCGCGCTGCCCGATCAGCTCAAAGACTTTTTTGATTTTCAGGCCGTTGAAGTCCGCGGCGATCAGGTCTGGATTGCCGGCGATCCGGGTTCCGTGATCTGGCATTCGGCAGACCGGGGGAAAACGTGGCGTCAGCAATGGACCAATCAGAGCGCGCCTCTGGCGGCGATTCATTTTGTCGATGATCAGATCGGTTGTGCTGTCGGAGCACTCGGGACCATTTTGTTAACGAATGATGGCGGCCGCACGTGGCATGCGAATCATGCAGATCCCCGTCGCGTGGCTTTGATGTGCGTGCATGCCCAGCCTGCACAAATCTCGTTTGACATGCTGAGCAAATACGCGGGGGATCAGGGATATCGCAGCTTGGTCGCATTGCCTATCCGCCGCGATCTCGGTCCGGACGGCCAGCCGCAGCAGGATTTGGATTTACGATTGAACGAATCGGTGACCAGTGTCGGTGGTTCGGCGGGAACACTGGACTGGCGGTTTCCTGTGCAGATTCCCGAACTCGAACAGAACGCAGACCGTTTGATTGAAGAATGGAATCGGCATACGGAAGGTCGGCTGGCTTCCGTGACGCTGAGCCGCTTCGTCGCGCAACTGCGCACCTGGCGCCCCGAAGTATTAATCATCGATCAGCCGCAGGGTAAAGACGCCGCTTCAACACTGGTGAAAGATGCGATGCTGCAGGCCGTGCGATATGCTGCTGATTCGACCCGTTATATTGAGCATCGCGAACAGGCCGGGCTCGCACCGTGGAAGGTCAAAAAAGTCTATTTACGATTACCGCCGGGAAGCTCCGGTCAGGTTTCAGTTGAGTCCGATGAATATCTCGCGCGACTTGGTCTGACGGCGGCAACTGTTGCTTCCACAGGGAAACAGATCCTCGGGAAAACACTGGCTTCTGATGAACCGCGCAGCGTCTACCGTTTGATTGACGCCCATCAAACAGAGGACGAAGACAAGCAGCCAGCTTTAACTGGGGGGACGTTGTTCGCAGGCATCGGCATCGCCCCCGGATCCGACGCACGCCGGGAGTTGTCGCCGATCAATGAGGCCGACGAGGAACGAAACCGGAAACTGGCCGAGCGTCAACGGAATCTCAAGGCGATGGCCGCCAAACTGCTCAGCGATCCACTGTTTTCTGCACAGCTCATGTCGCATCTCAAGAACATCACACAAGGTCTTTCCCGTCGGCAGGCGGCGTTGCAGTTGGAGCAGCTGGCTTTGCAGTACGTCGCCCATCAGGATTTAGAGAAAGCGGAAGCCACGTATCAGGAACTGGTGGAACAATTCCCGGCTGAACCCGAGGCCGTGCGGGCCATGCTGTGGCTGTTTCAGCTTTGGTCGAGTGAGGAAGTGGCCTGGCAGAGAAGTCGTCAGTCGCCAGTGGAACGCTCGCGATCCACAAATTCTTCTTCACAGGTGGCGAGCCCGGTGCAAAATGCGTTTCGGTTTACCGAGCAGCTTCCCTCCCCATTGCTGGAGACGGTGAAGCAGGTAGGACAAATCAATACGGGAGCCCGTGAAAACTGGCGAACGCAAACCGCCGAGAACTGGAAGAAACAGGCACTCGCGGCGGAACGCTGGTTTCAGAAGCAGGCGCCCGAGTTTTATGAATCGCCGGAAGTTCAAATTCCTCTGGCGTCCCTGTATCGCATGATTGGCTCGCATGGCAAAGCCGACGATATCTTTCGTGCGTTTCATAATCCGGCGGCCAACGAATCGTGGAAAAATATTGCGAAAGCGGAAAACTGGTTACTGCATCCGTCCAGCACTCCACCACGTCCAGTTTATCTTTGTCGCTTTACTAAAACTCGCCCGGTGCTGGATGGTCTGCTGTCTGATGAATGCTGGCAGGAAGCGGATGAGTTGAGGCTTTCGGAAAAACCATTAACGGATCAAGAGCAACAGAACGATTCCGGACGCGACAACCTGAGCCGGCCTTTTGTGCTGTTGTCCTACGATAAAGAAAATCTTTATATCGCCGCCAGTATTCCTGTGAAAGAAGGGTTGGATTATCCCGAGGCCGTTGATGCGGGTCGCACTTATGATGCCGATCTGAAATTACACGATCGACTTTCGTTTGCATTTGACATCGACCGTGATTACACGACCTTTTATCAGATGGAAGTGGATCATCGGGGCTGGACCAGTGATCGTTGCTGGATCGATGGCAGTTGGAATCCGCGCTGGTATGTTGCCCGTGAAAAGGACAAACAGTACTGGCGAACGGAAATTGCGATTCCTCTGGAAGAACTGGTTCCTTCTGCGCAACTGAAACGCAGGACCTGGGGGTTTTCCGTGGTGCGAATTATACCGGCCATTGGTTTGCAGGGGTGGAGTCATCCACTTTCCTTAGAGCCACGGCCCGATACGTTTGGTCTGATGCGTTTTGAATGACCGTCCGTCCGTTCGGAATTCAGCAGCTTTCCCCTTTTCGCAGTCTGCGGTCATTTCACTGGATGATCGATTCTCTTATCATGGCCGCGTTGCATCAATCATGTCTTATCGACATCTCTTGAAAATAATGTGGACAGATTATGGGTTTGTTAATCGGCATGGATGAAGCAGGTTATGGTCCCAATCTGGGGCCGCTTGTGATCACGGCCAGCTTATGGAAGGTGCCGGGAGATCCACGCGACTTCGATTTCTGGGAAGCCTTGCAGTCCGTGGTTTCTCAAAAAAAGCCGTCCAGAAATTCCAGTAAGTTACACGTTGCTGATTCCAAACAGGTGCATTCCTCTTCTGCCGGGCTGGCGCCGCTGGAACGGTCAATCATGCCTTTTCTGCAATTGTTGAGTGGAGAATCGAGTCTGGTTTCGCTGGGGGAACTGTGGCGACTGTTGATTGCGTCTCCCGCTCATTTCGATGAAATTCAAAAACAGCCTTGGAATGGTAATGACGGCTTTTCGATTCCGACCGTCGTTGATCCCGAAGTGGTACAGCAGTCGCGACTGAATTTGCAACAGGCGTTCGCTGCTGCGGGAATCGAGTTACAGGCGGTTTGCTCTGAAATCGTATTGCCCGAACGTTTTAATCATCTGTGTCGGGAATACGGCAGTAAAGGGGTATTGCTGACTCGTTTGTGCATGCAGTTGCTGACGCGCGTCTGGGATAGAGAATCAACGGAGCCTGCGTTAATCATTGGTGATAAGCACGGCGGTCGTAATCGCTACGATGAATATCTGGATGAGATTCTGGATGGCGAGATGATTTTTCGCGTGGAGGAATCAACGGCAAAGAGTGTCTATCGAATCGGAAATACCGAAGTTCGATTTCAGACAAAAGCCGAAGACCATTTTCCGGTAGCCGTCTCTTCAATGGTTTGTAAGTACACCCGCGAAGTGATGATGGAACTGTTCAATCAATACTGGTTGCAGCATGTGCCTGATTTGAAGCCGACGAAAGGCTATCCCGTTGACGCGCGTCGATTTAAAAATGAGATTGCCACCGCACAGGAACGTTTAGAGATTACTGATCAGGTTCTCTGGCGCGGACAGTAAAACATATTGCACCGGAGCCGGGATGACAGTTTATTCTTCGCTGGCTGGCTGTGCAGCAGGCAGGAATTGACTGGCGGCGATCCCGACGAGAAAAACGGTCGTGGCGCCGATCAGGGTGTACCACGGCCAGGCAACCTGATCTTTCATCTCGAATGCCACATATAAAACGACGCCTAAACCGACGACAAATCCGAGTAATGCAGAGGCCTGTGATGTTCGTTTGCTGAAAGTCGCTAAAAAGAAAATGCCGAGGATGAGTCCGGTCGAAATTCCGGCAATCGCTAACACGCTGCCTACGACACTGTTCGAGATCGACTGGCTGGCAATGCCGACAGAAATTTGTGCGATTCCAAACAGGGCTGTGAAGAGACGGCTGAGTTTGACCAGCTCAGTCTGTTGTTTGGTGGTCGACGTCAGCGGCAGATAAAAGTCATTCACAAGTGCGCTGGTGGTGGAACTGAGTGAGCTGGAGAGGGTTGACATGGCGGCGGCGAAGACGGCCGCTAAAGTGAGCCCCTTAATGCCGACCGGAAGATGATCGATGATAAAGGACGCGAAGACTTCGTCCGGTTTCTGAAACGGTGTCGCGGGCGGGAAGGTCGTATAAAAGGCGGCGAGTGCGATTCCCAGCAGGAGGAACAGTGCAAATTGTGCGAAGACGACAAAACCGCTGATTCCTAAGGCTTTGGCGGCATCCTTCTGATTACGTGCCCCCAGATAACGTTGAATCATCAACTGGTCGGCACCATGTGTGGCCATCGAAAGAAACATGCCTCCCACGAGGCCGGCCCAGAATGTATACGTGCTGGCCAGATTCCATTCAAAATCGAACATGGTCAATTTATGATGTGTGACAGCGAATTGCTGATAATCGCTCCAGCCATGAGGCAGGTCGTTGATGATGACTCCGAAGGCAAAAATCGCACCGGCGATATAAATCACGAATTGCAGGCAGTCATTCCAGACGACCGATTTCATTCCACCCAGACAGGTATAAATGATGGTGCCGATACCGATCACCACCACACAAGCAGACAGCGGGATGCCCACCACTTTTTCCAGAACGAGCGCAGTCAGGTAGAGCCGCAAGCCGTCTGCCAGAGTACGCATGATAATAAAGGTGAGCGAAGCCGTTCGTTCGGTCGTTCCGCCAAATCGCTTTTTGAAAACTTCATAAGCCGAATAGATTTCGCCGCGAAAATAAAGTGGAAGCAGAAACACGATCACCAGAAATCGACCCACAATATAACCGAGGGGAAGTTGCAGAAACTGAAGATTTCCTGCGGGTTCATAAGCGATGCCCGGTACACTGAGAAACGTGACCGTGCTGGTTTCGGTGGCGACAATCGATCCCAGAATGGCCCACCAGGGAAGCGTTTTTCCGCCAAGTAAATAGTCGGACAGGTTTTTCTGCTTGCCGCCGACCCAGGATCCAAACAGGACGACGCCGATCAGATACAGGCCGAGAATGAACAGATCGACGGTTCCAATGGCAATATTCACAGTGGCGTTACCTGTTACACTCTTTGTGGGTTGACTTCGATACAAAGACGAAACGCAAGACAGGGCCGATCAACGGTGTATTTAAAAAATCGCCATCTGATTGGCGGGTTACATCCCTTTCGGGAATCAAAATACCGGTTATCATAGTAGCCGGCAGATCGTGTTTTTAACAGGCTCATCATCATGTTAGATCGTTTGACAACAGAACAGCGCAACCCGGCTTCGGATCAGATTGATTCCATGAACAGTCTGGAAATCGTACAGTTGATGAACGCGGAAGATGCGAAAATTGCCGCCGCCGTGGAGCAGGAGGCACACACGATTGCTGCTGCCATTGATCTGATTGCCGCCGCGTTTCTCCAGGGGGGCCGTCTGGTTTACATGGGCGCGGGGACTTCCGGGCGCCTCGGTGTGCTGGATGCCAGCGAGTGTCCGCCCACGTTTAACAGTCCCCCGGAACTCGTCGTGGGTTTGATTGCCGGCGGAAAACAGGCGCTCACGAATGCGATCGAAGGGGCTGAAGATCGCGCGGAATTTGCGGTCGCAGATCTGGATGAGCTGGACTTCCGTAAAGAGGATGTGCTGGTGGGCATCGCGACCAGCGGGCGGACGCCTTATGTGATCGCCGGTTTAAAGTATGCGCGAGAAAAGGGGGCTCAGACAATTGCCCTCACGTGCAATCAGGAAAATCAGCTGGCAGCAGTTGCGCATCTGACGATCTGTCCGGTAGTGGGGCCGGAAGTGGTTACCGGTTCGACACGTTTAAAAGCCGGGACCGCGACGAAAATGGTGTTGAACATGCTGACGACCGGGGCAATGGTGCGCATCGGAAAAACGTATGGTAATTTAATGGTCGATTTGCGTGCGACAAATAAAAAACTGGTTGAGCGGTCTCTTCGCATTCTGATGGCGTTTACAAAACTGCCGAGAGAGGAAGCGGAGTCTGTTCTTGAAGCCTGTAAAGGAGAACTGAAAACGGCGATCGTGCATGTGAAGCGTGGGGTCTCAACTGAAACCGCGTGCGAGTTGCTCAAAGTGGCCAATGGTCATTTGCGGCAGGTGTTGGAACACACTGAGGATACGGTCTGAGTTCTATGGTCATTCGAAATGCCGGTGTTCTCAATAGAAAGAAACAGAAGCATGTCTCTACAATCGAATCAACTGGTGCTGGGAGTTGACGGAGGTGGCTCCAACACGCTGGTTTCTCTGGCGGTTGTTTCGGCGGGTGACGAATTTCATATTGTGGGACGGGGAGCGGCCGGTGCTTCAAATTTGAATTCGAGTGGTCTCAAAGCAGCGACCGGTCAGGTGCAGCTGGCGATTCAGCGGGCTTTCGAGTCGGCCGGGACGCAGCCCAAAACGGTAGCCGCATTGTGCATGGGCATGTCGGGCGCCGGGCGAATCGCAGAGCAGGAAGCCTGGACCAAATGGGCGCAGGTTAACAAAGTCGCAGAGCGGACCAGTATTGTGACCGATGCAGAAACAGTCCTGGCAGCCGGGACACCAGAGGGATTCGGTGTGGCGGTAATTGCGGGAACGGGTTCGCTGGCCTTCGGAAAAAATGCAGCGGGAGAAATGGCCCGCGCCGGAGGCTGGGGTTATCTGCTGGGCGATGAAGGGAGCGGATATCAGATTGCGTTGGCGGCGATCAAGGCGGTATTGAAATCAGTTGACGGGCGGGGGCCGGAAACCTGTCTGCAGACGGCGCTGCTAAGCACGCTGGAACTGGATGATCCGCAGGCTTTCATTGGTTATATCTATCGGCCTGAGAGTAATCGCAGCGAAATTGCCGCGTTGTCGAAACTGGTGTTTGAAGCAGCAGAAACGGGCGATTATGTGGCGCTGACGATTCTTCAGCAGGCTGTAGAAGAACTGGCGGGATTAGTGAAAGCGGTTGTGACCCGGCTGAATTTTTCAAATGAAACGTACGCGCTGGCTTTGACGGGGGGCATGTTGCTGTTTCAGCAGGATTATCGCGTTTCTGTATTAGAACGTTTGCTGCAACTGGAAATCTCGCCGTCTGCTATTGAATGTGTGGACGATGCCAGCCTGGGGGCAATTCGGATTGCTGCCCGGCTGTTGAATGAGGGTGCCTGAGCTTCGAAGCAGGCATTATTCTGCGGGGAATTCATGGGGAAACAGCAGGTGTTTGACAGAGTAGGGGGAGCATTGCTGCGTCCACCCGCCATCGACGGTGATGGAAGTTCCCGTGAGATAACTGGCATCATCGCTGGCCAGCATCACAATCGTGCGTGCGATTTCCTGCGGTAGTGCCCAGCGTCTCAACGGGATCATGTCCTCTGAAACCTGGCGAATTTTCGCAGCCGTTGACTGTTGTTGAGCAGGGTCCGTATCTTTACCCATTGCGGTATCGATGGCGCCGGGGTTGACGCTGAGCGCTCGAATGCCTGCAGGGCCATAAAGAGTCGCCAGCTCATACGTCAGTGAATCGAGGGCGCCTTTGGCGGCGACATAAGCGGGGCTGATGCCGGCTGCCATCTGTGATTGAATACTCGAAACGTTGATGATAACTCCTCGTCCTCGGGGCTCCATGTGTTCTGCACACCAGCGAGATAAGAAAGCCGGCGCGGTCAGGCAGACTCGCAATGTTTTTTCCCAACTCGCGAGTTCAATCTTCCGCATCGTCGTAATTTCGCGCCAGGCGGCATTATTCACGAGCACGTCAATGCGACCCCAGGTTAACATACATTGCTCGACGGCTGATTGTGCATAATCGAGATCCGAGAGATCGCCGAGACAGGACAGGAACTGACTGCCTGTCTGCTCAATTCGTTTGATGACAGGTTGTAGATCATCTGTGGGGAGTGCCAGCAGAACACAATCGTAACCTCGCTCGGCGAAGCAGACTGCCGTCTCGCCTCCGATGCCTCCTGCTGCGCCTGTAATGATGGCAACCGGTCGCTCATTCATGGTTTTGTTCCTTGAGTATCAATCTTGTTTACGATTCCGTTTCCAGAATCACAGCCAGCCATTCGTTTTTTTCAACATATGGTAATGTTCGCAGTCCCAGAATAATCCCGGTTTGGCTGGCGGAGACGGTAGTGACGGCGTCGCCTGTGGCAGAGCAGATAGTGCCCAGTATGTCGCCGACGTGTACCTGATCCATCAACTGCACCGCTGGCTCAAAGAAACCTGCTATCGGAGCGTGATTCTGAAGTTGCAGGTGGCCACTCTCTTCGCGGGCGTCTTCAATATGATGCAGAATCGGTCGTAGTTCAATGAAAAGATCGAGCATACCCAGTTCAGACAGGACCGACAGGCATCCTTCAGTATAACCTTTGACGGCTTCCCGGTCACAGCCACTGCCACCTCCCCATTCGGCGTAAATCGCAGGAACTTTATGATCTCGGGCGGCAGACAGAGAGCGACCTTCCAGATGGGCCGAGGTCCCCCAGATGACGGGCAGGTTCAAGGCGCGGGCCATCCGTCGTTGCGTATCCAGAATCGTGGGATCAGAGTGCAGCATGTAGCCGGAGAAGGGGGCCAATTTTGAAATCACGCCCCCCGTGTGCAGATCGATCAGGTAGTCTGCTGATCGAATGAGTTGTGTCGCTTCGCTGGCAATCCGCTGACTGATGGAACCATCAGGTGAACCGGGAAAAGTTCTTGCCAGATCAAGATCATCCGGACCACGCCGATTCATGCGCTCGTAAGCGGGTTGATTGACGACCGGAACCAGTGTCACCTTGCCGGTGAGTTTTTCCGGATCGATTCGCGATTTCAGTTGTCGAATCGCCGCCATCGGCTCATATTCGTCGCCATGCACGCCACCCAGGATCAGTAAATGTTTTCCCGGTTGGGTGCCTTCAATTGTAAGTGCCTCAATCAGTTTTTTGTCGGACATGCTGCTGTGTTTCCTCAGTCAGGGTGGGGTAAATCATGTTTTGAGGAGGGCTATTTTGTACTCTCAGTTTTCCATTCGATTTTGGCTTTACTGCGCAGGTTCTGAATCGTGGTATCCCAGAGCGATCGGGACAGGATGTTAAAAATTTCGCCCCGCACATCTTCCAGACTGAACTGGCCCGGGTGTTTCTTGTTGAGGGTCACAATGTGAACGCCGAACGAAGTCTGAAAGGGGGCACTGATCTCGCCCGCTTTCAAAGGGAAAATCTGTTGTGTCAAAGCGAGTGGCATTTTGCCGCGATAGGCAGAGGTAACCAGTTTGCCGCCTTCATTTTTGCTGGGGGCATCCGAATGTTGGGCAGCTGCTTCAGTGAAAGAGAGTTTTCCCGCGAGGATTTGTTCGCGGACAGATGCCAGTTTTTGTCTGGCTTGCTGCACTGTTTCCGGATCCGGATTTTCAGGTAACTTCAACAGAATATGACTGGCTTCCACGCGTGTGCCATCGAGTTCTTCGCGATGTGCGTCGAAATATTCTTGCATTTTGGCTGGTGTGATTTCGCGTTTTGCATAAATGTTCCACGATAGCGGGAGCGCGATCGCCGCCCGCAGTTTCTCCGGTGTGAATCCCATTTTGGTAAGCACCTGTTCGGGCTTGTCCCCTTTTTTTTGAATCAGTTTTTGAATCTTTGAGACACTCTCGTCAAGTTGTTGCGGCGGGACGGTGATTTTTTGTTGAGTGAGAAAGTCCTGAATCAACTGTTCGTTTACGAGACTTTCCAGAACCTGCTGTGGAGCAGGTCGATGGTCATTGGCAATTCCGCGGGAAAGGTATGCGAAATCCAGGTCGGCTTGCGTAATTGTGTGGCCGTTTACGGTGACGAGCACTTTCGGGACGCCGTTTTCCTGATCGGCGGCAGACAACATCGCGGTGGTGGCGAGGATGGTCCAGGCAGTAAAAGTGCTGGCAATCAGAATGATACGGAGAAGAATAAACATGGTGATTGCTTCCTGCAAACGGGAATTCAAAAGAAATCAAAGCGAACCAGTTAAGGTCTGTACCGCTGCGATTGTAATTCTTAGAGACTGCTTTGTAGAGCCATTATGGCAATTCCCTCACGGGTTGTCAGTCTGAATCAGCTTTGGAAAATAATGAATTCCAAAGTTGGCCTTGAGTGGTAAACCACTTAGAATCGTACCAATCAGATCCTTCACACGGGAAAGGTGATCCAGATTTCCTGTTTAACGCTGATCGTTTTAGCATTTCCGTTTTATCATTTTTTCAATTCCAGGAAGGGACCAGATGATGTGGTCAATATTACTCGCACAGAATGGTGCTGCAGCCGCGAAAGAGCCGATATCGAAGGCGGATCATCTTTGGGCAACTGTAAATGAGTTTCTGGCAACACAGGGAACTCAACTGGCGATCAATGTGGTTCTGGCGTTGGTGATCTTTTTTGTGGGGAAATGGATCGCCAATCTCTTGGGGCGTTTTTGCAACAGGTTAATGAAGCAGGCCAAAGTTGATGAAACCCTGTCACGGTTTCTGTCGAATATTATTTATGCCGTTCTGATGGTAATGGTGATCCTGGCGGCGTTGTCTGAATTGGGGATCAATACGACGTCTCTGGCCGCAGTCCTGGCTGCGGCGGGTTTTGCTGTCGGGATGGCGTTACAGGGAACGTTGGGGAATTTTGCCTCGGGTGTAATGTTAATTCTGTTTAAACCGTTCAAAGTGGGCGATTTTGTCGACGCGGGGGACACTTCCGGGATCGTGGAAGAAATCCAGATCTTTTCCACGCATCTGCGAACAGGGGATAATATCGCGATCATACTCCCCAACTCCAAGATCACAGGTGGAACGATCCGGAACTATTCCAAAAAGGAAACGCGGCGTATCGACCTGGTATTCGGCTGCGGATATGACGATGACCTGAAAGCGGTCAAAGCTTTTCTGGAAGAAGTCGTGCACGGGGATGCGCGGGTTCTGTCTGATCCGGAGCCCGTGGTCGCGGTGAATGAACTGGGAGACAGCAGTGTGAATTTTGTGGTGCGGCCCTGGGTCAAAAATGCGGACTATTGGACTACTCGCTGGGATTTGACGGAAAAGATCAAACTGGGTTTCGACGAACGCGGTTTTAATATTCCTTATCCGACGCGAGATTTACACGTCTATCATGAAGCAGCAGTCGGGAATGAATAGTGCTGAACCTTTGGTCTTCGAAATGGATTCACAGCCTCGGGACAGACTTAAGTCTCGAGTTTTTTTGTGTGAGGAATCTGATTTCTACTTTTGCTCCCTGTTACAGGTCATCTCGAAATCTCCTCAAAATCGTTCGAAAACGTTCTCTTCCCCCCCTTTGCTACTTCTTCTTTCGATTTGCGCCTCTGAATCCACAATCCTGTCCCACTCAAATCAAAGGAATTTCGTATATAAAGAGAGTGTTTTTTCTGAGATCCAGTTGTTCTGAGCCAGCATTTCCGTTTCATAGCTAGTGGGTGTCCCGAAAGTGGCTTCGTACGGAATTTTACGTGTTAAAGCA
>NZ_CALFPF010000254.1 GCF_937919775.1 uncultured Gimesia sp. | reverse complement strand
GATAACTCTCTCCCAGGTGAACCATGATCTCAAGGGCGAGCAGGTCGGCACGAGACATCACATGTCGCGAACTGCGATTGCCCAGCCCCCTGACGATCACTTCCACGCATTCGAGGTGGAATTCAAGAACCTGACCGGGAGTTAAATTGGCAGCAGCCAGCAATTCCGCGATTTGCAGAATCTCGTCCTTCAAACTCCCGGACCCCATAATCACGTAGGTCCTCAACAACTCGTGGTAGTAATCCTGCACCTCAAGCGGAATCTGGTATTCCTGATTCGTCTGCCGGGAACCGTTTCGATTCTGACTTTGATCCTGGATTAATTCACTCTCTGATTCCTCAAACACATCGGGGTAAGCGAGCGTCTGCAATTCTTCCACCATTGATCGCTGCTGCTTCAGCAGTCGCTCTGCTTCATCCCGTTCCCGAATCAATCGACGATGATTTTCGACCAGCAATCGATGATTGTCTTCGCTCTGTTTCTGGATCAGCATGGAACGTTTCATCGTGCTCAGCAATGCCGGTGATTCCCACATCGCTGTAGAGATCAGGGTTTCAGCCTGATATTCGCACCCCGCGAGCACAACCTGATCATCGGGCGCAGCAAGAACCAGCACAATCGGATCATGACAGCCGCTCACCCGGATGGCATTTAACAGCTCAAGCTGATTCGTTTTTGTTTCCGAATCAATGCCCAGCAGCAGACAGTCATAGCTGTCATTGCGCAGAAGTGTGATCGCCTCCTCCGATGTGGAGACCCAGTCAAAGCGAGGCTCCGGGCAGCCGATGGCATCCAGCCTCAAAGCCAGGCCCACCCAGTCCGGTCGCCTGTGACAGACAAACAGCATTTTCAGCCGGGGAGGAATCAGTTGCTGCCGAGACGACAGGCGAACCTCTTCCTGCATGCCCTGCTCAGTCCTGTCAAGCTCATCCGTTTGGCGGGAATTCACCTGTATTTCTGCGCGATCTGCAGAAGAAATGATATCGACCTGATTGATTTTTTCATGTTTCACGCTCATATCCGGACCTGCATTTTGTCAAGACTATAGAGGTTCTCAATCAAAACTGTCAATAGGATGTCGTCTTAAGTGCCGGCTTTGCAGGACTTTTAACAGACGACGCTCATCTAAAATACCAGAGCTTCCGCATTAAACACCGGACCTTCGACACAAGTCCGACGGTAATCCCATTCCTCATCGCTGATCCGGACTTTGGCAACACAACTGAAGCAGGCACCAAAGCCGCACGCCATCGGTGTTTCGAGTGAAAGCCAGCAGGTGATCCCGGCTTTGATCGCCATGCGGCTGACAACTTCCATCATCGGTTCCGGACCACAGCAGAAAATCGTCGCGGGAGGCGATGCACTGTCGATCTGTTGCTGTAACAGATCTGTCACATAACCATGATGCCCGAACGTTCCGTCATCAGTGGCCACTTTGACTTCAAGCCCCTGCAGGCGAAAATCATCCAGGCCGGCGAGATACTCTTTCGAACGCGCCCCGTACAGCAAACTGACTTTGGCAGGAAACTCATCCAGATTCCGCTGGGGTTGGCCAAATTTTCGTAGTCTCAGTGCCTCTCTGGCTGTCGCCAGAAACGGCGTCTGCCCGATGCCCCCTGCCACCATGACTAATGGGCCACTGCCCGGCTGGGGAAAGCCGTTTCCCAGAGGACCCCAGATTTCCACCTGATCTCCGGGCTGCCAGTGAGTCATACGCGATGTTAATTTCCCGACCACCACATAACCAAAGTCGAAACCGGTTGGCTCTCCTGATTCGTCCAGGCAGGTATCATAGAGCGCAAACGGACGTCCCAATAAAGGATCATTGACCCCCGGTTCCCGCACCATAAAAAACTGGCCGGGCAGAATCAATTTCGCAATCTGAGGACATTCAAGCCGCATGCGGTACGTGGCCCGTGCCATTTGTTCCTGTTCAACAACGGTGGCAGAAAGGAATTGTGGAGTCGCACAATGACTGAATTCCGAAGCCGCGGTCATTTTTGTTTTCCTTGCCGAGTACTTTTCTTCTGATCATCGCCAATCATGCGTCTCCCCGAAGCCGCCTGCTGAGAAACCACTGCTCCCCTCGTCGAGCCGCTTTTCTTTGACTTCGCGGCGCTGCTCCTGGATCTGCTGCTAGTTTCACCCGAGGTCGAATAACTTTTCTTTGATCTGGCGGACTTGGTGCTGCTTTCCCCGGTTGTCGTCCGGGTTTTGTTTGGTCTGGTACCACTTCCACCCGATGTGGTCTTGGTCTTCTTCGGTTTGGTACCGCTTCCTCCAGACGTGGTTCGGGCTTTCTTCGGTTTAGTACCGCTGCCTCCCGACGTGGTTCGAGTTTTCTTCGGTTTGGTGTCGCTTCCTCCCGATGTCGTCCTGGCTCGCTTTGATCCGGTATTGCTCTCTGCCGACGTGGTCCTGGTCCGCTTTGAACTGCTACCACCTTCGCCCGACGTGGTTCTGGCTCGCTTTGGTCTGGTATCGCCTTCGCCCGATGTGGTCCTGGTTCGCTTTGATCTCGTATCACCTTCGCCCGAAGTACTCCTGGCTCGCTTTGATCTGATATCGCCTTCGCCCGATGTGGTCCTGGTTCGCTTTGATCTCGTATCGCCTTCGCCCGACGTGGTTCTGGCTCGCTTTGATCTGGTATCGCTCTCTCCCGACATGACATTACTGTCGGAGGGCGTTCTACCAGGAGTCCTTCTCTTCGATGCAGCACCTTGTGCAGGCCTGCCTTTGCCGTACGCTGTGGTTTTACGCCCTTTTCGCGGAGGTGCCTCATCGGGGGAACGTATTTCGTTCATCATTTCCCGTAATTTTTTCAGCTCCCAGTCCGACAGTCGTTTGTACTCACCAGACTTGAGTTTGCCGATACTCAGAGGGCCAAAGCGGACACGGATCAACTGAATGACTTTATGTCCGATGCGTGCCATCATGCGGCGAATTTCCCGGTTCTGACCTTCGTGGAGCGTCAGTTCGAGAAACGTGCTCTTCCCCTGTTTTCGCAGAGGTTTTAAACCGGAAACACGAAAGAGCCCCTCTTTAAAGCGAATTCCCTTGCGTAATTCCTCTAATTTTTCACGGGTCGGATTTCCCACCACCTGCACATGATAAGTGCGTGCCACCTTGTAACGGGGATGTGCCAGTCTCTGAGCCAGCGCACCATCATTGGTCACCAGGATCAGCCCTTCACTGTTTTCATCCAGCCGCCCCACAGTAAACAGCCGCTGTCCTTCTTCGGGAAACAGATCAACGACTCTTCTTCTGCCGGCGGGATCATTATTTGTACAAAGAAAACCGGATGGCTTATTCAGCAGGTAATAACGCCGCGCCTGAAGCCGAACCCGCTCTCCATCCACGCTGATCACCTGAGTCTCGGGATTGATCTTCGCCCCCAGTTCAGTGACAATTTCCCCGTCGACGGTGACCCGCCCTGTCTCAATGTAATCTTCGCAATGACGGCGGGACCCCAGGCCTGTCGAGGCCAGAAATTTCTGCAGACGGACAATATGAGCATCATCCGCAGGCGGATCTGTCTCGGAATCGGGTGAAGGGGGGGTTTGCGGACTCATGATTTTTCAACTATGGTAAAACTCGGAAAAACTACAATGCAGGCGTTTTATGCCTTGCTTCCTTTATACCATAGGTTGCAGATGATACCAATTAGGAAGAACCGATTCTTTTCAGGGAACTCAAATGATTTCCGGAATTTCCAGGTTTTGTTCCTCAACCGCCTCTCGCATACGTTGCAGAGATCTGATGGTCAATTGCCGAACGCGTTCAGTACTGACGCCCAGATCTTCCGCGATTTCTCGAAATTTCTGGGGTGTATCTGACTGATACAATCCGAATCGACGTTTGAGTATCATTTGCTCTCGTTCATCCAGCGTCTCAAGCACTTTTTTCAACACTCCATGAATCGTATGGTGATAGGATTCGTGAGAACGCTGCGCCAAACGATGATCGCTTAAACCCACAGCCACCGATTCCACACCGCTCTGAAATGTATTGCGATATTTTCGTCTTTTCTTAGTGGATCGGAACAGAAAATTGCGAACAGCCCACGTGGCATAGGTGCTGAAGCGGTTGCCCCGCTCGATATCAAAGATCTCAACCGCGCGAATCAAAGGTAATTGACCATCGCTGACAATATCATCAAACAGGTTGGCCCGATCAGTCAGGCTTTTTGCAATCGACAACACCAGTCGCAAATTGGCCTGAATAATGTAGTCACGTAATCGCAGAGCGTCTTTCAGCTTCTGTTCAATTCGATCCAGCAGACCCACACACGGAGACTTGAGTTCAATTTTATCCCTCAGGACCGCAGCCCGATATTTCAGATAATTCATGCCTTTGAACAGAATCACTTCCTGCTCTTTTTCCAGTAAAGGCACGGAATACAGCGCAGTGTGCTGCGCTGTGAAATCGGTGGATTCCAGCTCGGATTCAGGGTTCAGTTCTGCACACAACTTTTGCAGCGGCACGAGTATCTGATCGCAGGCGTCGTCCTGTTTGAACTGGTCACTGAAAACAAATTCGATTTCCTGTGAGCAAATATTTTCGGCGCGTTTCTGCAGCTCGCGCGTGACGCAAAACTTCCTCATCCGGGCCGCTTTTTGGGATGCCATGAGTTCACACTGACAGGCCCGCGCCTGATCTGTACGGACAGCACGCTCTCCCAGCTGAGAAAAAGAATCCGCTTCAAATTGGCCAATCGATATTTCGCTGTACATAAAATCTTACTCACCGAGGTTGATCTCATAGAGAGAACGAGTCTGAAAGTCAGGAGCTCTAGCAGGTATCGTAGGCGATATCACAGAACAAAACAATTTTGACAGCCTTTATTGTTTAAAATGAACAAAAATTTATAATCAGCGCCAATACAAGGTGTTACATCATCTGGTTACCCGCAGGAAAGGGACAATGCACACATCATCATTTACAGAGACACCCGAAACAAAATACGAAACACAGGGAATATAAAAAGACAAGGCAGCGCAGGGTCTGGCTCACGGAAGTCGATTGGAAAGCCGATCAATATTCTTAGGTGAGGCAGCCCTCATTCACGCCAAAAATCAGCACATATTTACGGTTCATTTCCAGCAAATTTTCTGTCACAAGCCTCATCTCAAACCCGTTTGACGTTTGCCGCGTCTATTAAAGAGTTTAGACCTGATGCTATCACTCGCAAAACAGACAGAAATCCGTTAGAATTCCGTACTCGGGGTATCATTCAGTATTCCTGTTTCAAATCACATGCTGAATCCCTCAAAATAGATCTGGATTAGTTCCCTTAACGACGGCGCATACCTAGAATTGTTTTATAACTCATCTGTGTC
>NZ_CALFPF010000253.1 GCF_937919775.1 uncultured Gimesia sp. | reverse complement strand
TACAATGCTTTAGAAACGTAATGCCATGCAAATATTTTGTGTGAGGAGGTGTCCATGATCCTCCTCTGACTACGATTAGCATAAGCAAACTACCGCCGAGTATCTATAGAACGGTATCCACCAGCCCTGATAAATCACAAATGCCTGACTAATTTGTACTTAAATCAGACGACGTCAAAACACAAAACGGTATTCACCAATACAGTATTCAAGTAAAACCTTTTTGAAGTATCCATCAAAAAAACTGAGAAAATCGTACTAAAAAAGATTGAGCGGGAACTATCTCCTTTCTCCCACGTCAAACAGAGTGAGAATGAAATACAAAATAACCTGGCATGAGATTGCAAACACAGATCCATGATTGAAGTCAGGTGGGAGTGGAGCGAATCTATTAATTTTTATGAAGTCGTTTTCAAACATCCGTTATTTCATTGACTTTATAAGAAACCCTGTGATAGCCTTATGTTAGGGAATTGTTTGCTCTGACAATTGTTCCTTGACCTGTCTTCTACTTTACTGAGTAAATCAAAACTGATTTTGCCGGTCTGAAAGTTTCCTTATCAGCAGGCAAAAAAATATCACCTCGTTAATTATACGGAAATCTTTCCGGTCGTATCTGGCCTCTTCTGAGCCAGACATTTCCGGCAAGCAGGAGTAACCAGACACATGGCAGAAAATCAAGCTGTTTGGGGCATTGAAATTGGGCAGGCCGGTTTAAAGGCCATTCGGCTTCGCTATGCGGAAGCAGCCGATCAGGTTATTGCCGTTGCCTTTGATTACATTCCTCATCCCAAAATTCTGAGTCAGCCTGACGCCGTTCCTGAGGAATTAATCAGTCAGGCTCTGGAAACGTTCCTGTCACGAAATGAAATTAAAGGGGACCTGATTGCGATCAGCGTACCGGGGCAGACGTCTCTGGCCCGCTTCATTCAGTTACCCCCGGTTCAATCCAATCGTGTTCCCGAAATCGTCAAATACGAAGCCAAGCAGCAAATTCCTTTTGCGCTGGAAGACGTGATCTGGGATTACCAGCCTCTGGGAGGGGGTGTGGAAGAGAGTGGTTACATGCTGGATGCCGAAGTCGGTATCTTCGCGATGAAACGCGATCAGGTTCTGAAAGCGCTGAAACCATTTACCTCACGAAAAATCGAAGTAGAACTGGTCCAGATTGCGCCGCTGGGTCTGTACAACACACTTTGTTATGACTCCTTAGGCATGCGTGTCAATCAGGAATTCGAGGGGAACCCTGAAGAGTCTTCAATCGTCGTCGACATGGGTGCGGACAGCACCACACTCATGGTGACGAACGGCCGCAAAATCTGGATTCGTAATGTCCCCATTGGCGGAAACCACTTCACCCGCGCTTTGACCAAAGAGATGAAGCTCACGTTTGCCAAAGCCGAGCACCTCAAATGCAATGCGACGCGTTCAGAAGACCCGCGTGCGGTTTTCCAGGCCTTGCGACCTGTGTTCAACGAATATGTTTCGGAAATTCAGCGTTCCATCGGTTACTTTTCCAGCGTGAACCGTGATGCAAAAATTTCGAAGGTTTATGGAACCGGCAACGGTTTCAAACTGGCTGGCTTACAAAAATTCTTACAACAGAACCTGCAGTATGAAGTCGAACGCCTTGATGATTTTCAATCATTAGTCGGTGACGCCGTTCTGAACGAACCTCTGTTCCAGGACAACATCCTGACATTCACCGTGCCTTACGGTATCGCTCTGCAAGCCTTGCATCAGACAACGATCCGGACTTCGCTGCTTCCCCCGGAAATTGCGACTGCCCGTAAAATCCGGCGAAAAAAACCCTGGGCCGTTGTCACAGCCGCAGCCTTACTGGTCGGCCTTTGTATTTCAGCAGTGGGATACAGCAACGTTGCCAACTCGGTCAGCAAAGATCGTTTCGGCAGTGTCGAAGACAAAGTAAAAAGTTTGACGACTCAGGTTGCCGGATATCAATCCAGCTATGACACAGCAAAAACCGAATTCGCTTCCAAGATCGAGAAGGGCAACAAGCTCGTCTGGAATCTGGACTCACGGGACGACTGGCTGGAAATATACAAAGCCATTGATGAATGTCTTCCCCGGGATATTGGCGATGAAATCGATAATGAGCATATCGAGCAAAGCAAGCGAATCAAATTACCCGGCATTACCGTAAAACACTACACGAATCTGGGTGAATGGTTTGATAAGCTCCCACCGCAGGCAAAACCGATCATGCTGAAGGAAGATCAGGAGAAAGCCCCGGAAGGCGAAGGGTATGTCTTCACGCTGCACGGCCTGCATTATCATCATGACGAAACAAAGCCGACTACAGATATCGGCGCTTTATATGTACACGAAACATTACTGAAAAACCTGCAATCCTGGACCGTGAAAAATCCCGAATCTCCGTCTGTCGATGTCCGTAAAATGGGGATTACTCATGCCATAGTTTTACAGGATACACGAAAACCATTCGAGTTCTATCCGGAAGGTCGTCCGCGCGGAATGCAACGGGGCGGTGGTGAAGGCAGCTTTACCCCTGGTGGATTTGGTGGCTTCGGTGGTGGCAGACCAGCAGGCGGAGGCATGTTACCCGATGAAGGGTCCGGTTTTGCAGGCGGCCCAGGAGGACCAGGACGTCCCCGTGTCGGTACCACGCGTGTTGAAAAAGAACCGAAAATGATTCCGATTAACCAGACCAGGTTTATACTGGAATTCGTCTGGAAGCCGATCCCTGTCCTTGAACGGCAGGAAAACAAACCGGAAACTCCTGCGGCTGAAGGGGAAGCAGCAACTGCGGAAGCAGGCTAACAGACGGTAAATTTTGATCGGCCGAAAGCAACTTGATTCAGACAACTTAAACAAACTTTTTTAGAGATAACGAATCTCTTCGGAGAGCAGAGGACAACCCAATGGACAAATTGAAACCTCTTATTGTTCATAAATTCTGGATCATTCTGTTTATTGCGCTGCTGCTGCCTGTCGTGGGCTGGAGCATGGCAACGGGCAGTCTTGCCAAAGAGATCGATGAGCGAAAAACCGCGATCGATAAAGCGTTTACAGATGCGCAAGTACCTGCCAACCCCCCCAATGAAACCTGGTCTTCGGCACTGCAACAGATCAATAAAGAAAAAGATAACTTCATCGGGCAATCCCAGAAATATCTGTGGGATAAACAAAAGAGCTTATTTGTCTGGCCGGCGGATATTGCCCCGTTAATGAAAGACACCCCGTATCGCGGTGAAATTTCCCGTGTTCCCAGAAACCTGTATCGCAGTGCGTACAAATTTGAAATCCTTCGTGCTCACAAACTGGCACATCCTTTCAGTCTGAGAGACGGAACGGGAACCGTCGACATCAACCCGAATGTCATTCCCCATGTCGCGCTCGATAAATGGCAGACACTGCCTCCCACTTCGCAAGAAATGTGGGATGCTCAGGAAGATGTCTGGCTGGTCAGCTCCATCCTGGAAGCCATCGCCAGAGTCAACAAAGGGGCAGCCAACATCAGCGAATCTGCTGTTCGTCAGATTTCCGTACTTGAGCTTCGTGGCGGAACCGTCGGTGACACCGGCGAGGCTCCAGCCGGCGGAGATGGTATGGAGTCTGGAATGGCTGGAGAAGGGATGGCAGGCCCGAGCCCCTTTGGTGGAGGAGGGGGAGCCCGACCTGGAATGCCGGATGGCAAAGATGGCATGCAGAATATCGACGTTGATATGGATTTGACCAAAATCTTTGGAAACGATGTGGACGGCGCTGCCGGTGGTGGAGAAGGTTCCGGCGATATGGAGTCGGCAGATGCGGGAATGGTGCCAGGAGGTATTGGTGGTTTTGGCGGGCAGGGTGCTGCACAAAATCTGAAACGCTACTATCACGATGCAGAAGACCTTCCGTATAAAACGCGTGCCTTTTACATCAAAGCCATTATTCAATCCGGTAAACTCCCCAACTTGATGGCAGAATTGACAAACATGCCTTGGCCCGCAGAAATTGTGCGTGTGCAAAGAGCAGACATGTTCGACGACAACCTCAGCCCTATCGCCAACGTTGGCGGCATGGGCGGAGGCGGCATGGGAGGCGGCATGAGAGGCCGGGGGGCCGCGGGAGGGGAATCGGGATTCAGCGTGGACGGTGGATTTGGTCGTCCTGGTGGAGGTAGCGGCTTCGAAGCAGACATGGGAGGAATTTCCGGCATTGGACAAGCTCAAGGGCTTGAAAACAAAGGCCTGCTTGATGCTGCTTTAAATGATCCCGAACTGGCGGTAGTGACCATTGCCGGTCTGATGACGCTTTATAATCCCTATACGCCTCCCGAAGGTGACGCGGTTACTCAAACAGAAGGAGCAGCCGAAGGTAATTCAGAACAACCGGCGGCAGACGCTGCTGCACCGGCAACGACTGCGGCAACGGATGCGACAACCACGCCTGAATCAGCAGCCACTCCAGGTGAAAATCCGGCTAACCCTGACCAACCGAAAGCTGCTCCGGGAGCAAAACCTGAAAATCAACCTGCTCCGGCGGGAGAAAATCCTGAGAAACCTGCGGAACCTGCTGCCCCCAAACAACCAGCGGATTCCAAACCAGACGAATCACAGCCTCCCCAGACCGAACCAAAGCCTGCGGACGCTGTAAACCAATAAGACAAAATTACTTAAAACTGAATTTCATCAGCGACAGTAAAAAATTTAACTAAACGGAGAAGGTCCCGTGAAGAATTTCATGTCCAACCTCAAAGGAATGAACTACAAAGAATTTGCTGTAAATCATGGCGAAAAAATCGTCCTGGGTTTTATTGCATTATTTGTAGTGTTTGCCATCTTTACTTCAAAGTGGACAACAGAAAAACGTACTCCGATTGAGCTGACTCAAAAAGTCGACACCGCGCAATCGCAGGTCAGGACCAGCCAATGGCCCGAAGAGCAACGTAATGAATTTCTCAAAGAAGACGATTTGCGGGAAAAGGTCACGGAACTCATCGACAAAGGAGTCGGCGTAGCCAGTTTTACATTTTCGACTCCGCTTTCCATGCCACTTTATCGCAAAAAAGAACGCGCTAAAGAAGTAGAATGGCTGGCTGTGGAAGAGCTGGTTGCTGATTACGGTCGGTTTATCATGGCGCTCCGTCCTCCTGAGACGGCACTCACAGAGGGCATGGAAGGCGCTGATTCCAAAACCGACGAAACAGGAAAAGCCAAGCCCGACGAACCTGAATACGATGGGTTTAAACGGAGAACCGGCGTCGGCGGTGCCGGCATGGGGGGACCGGGAGGTCCGGGCATGAGTTTGACCTTTGGCGGCATGCCAGGGGAAGCAGAAATGATGGCCGGTGGCCCGGACGCTGGTGGTGCATTTGATCCTGGTTTCATGCCTGCAGATGCAGCCGGAATGGGTGGTCTTGCCGAAGACGGTATGATGGGCGGCATGGCAGGACCTGTACGTGAGGGGCGTGGCTTGAGATTCATCGCCGTGCGTGGTG
Organism: uncultured Gimesia sp.; assembly: GCF_937919775.1. Lineage (GTDB taxonomy): Bacteria > Planctomycetota > Planctomycetia > Planctomycetales > Planctomycetaceae > Gimesia. The sequence continues at coordinate 5,435 of NZ_CALFPF010000253.1, read as the reverse complement.
TCTTTGACCTGGCAACACAACAGGACAAGCTGGAACGTTCATTGGGGGATGCTTTTTCCATGCAGAATATGCAGTCGGGAAAAATTCTTGATTTCCTGGATTTTGAACTGGAACGCAAAAAAGCAATACCGGGAGATGATCAATGGGCCGGCAAATGGGAAAAAGTTGACATCGAAACTTCCATTGAAATTCTCAAAGAAAGTGCCGACTTTGACCCGCCCGTCGTAAACACCAGTATTACAGACCGTGTCTTTACGATGCCACTTCCCAGCCGTATTGCTGGTTTCTGGTTCAAGGTTGCCACACACCCCCGTGTGGAAAACTTCACGCTTACTCAGGAAGAAATTGAGCAGGAACTGGAAATCAACCGCCGGTTCCTGGATCAGTATAAAAAAACACACGCACACGAAAAAGTTTTCAAAGAGAAACAAAAAGGGTTTTCGCAACTGCAACTCGGGATGCGTCAGATTCGCAGTGAGATCATGTACGGCGGACAGCCTGATGAATCTGAGTCTGTCTTCAGAGGCATGGCCGACACGATGGGCAGACAGACTCCCGGTGGCGAACCACTGGACGAGAAAAAGTTCATCCAGAAGCTGAAAGCCAACGCCACAGCCGCGGGGCGTCTGCTTTTATTCCGTTACTTTGATTTTGATCTGAATCCCGGAGAAACCTATAAATACCGGGTCCGCCTCGTGGCACGTAATCCTAATTACCAGCGTCCCATCGAAGAGGTGGTTCTGCCTGCGGTAGCCGAAGGAGAAACACGCACCACTCCCTGGAGTAATGAAACCGCAGCCGTCACTGCCGAGCAGGATGTTTATTATTACCTGCAAAACGTTCGGCCTGCCCGCGGCGTTGCCAGCACAACTGCAAACTTCGAAGTCTTTCAGTGGTATCCCAAGACGGGAACGACGATTCACTCCGTTCTTAAAACGGCAGTGGGGGAAGAAATCGGCGGTGAGCAGTCTGCTGAACTTTATGATGTCGCAAAAGAAAAGTATGAAGAAAAAGCAACGGTCGAATTTGACACGCAAAACTTCCTGGTCGATGCCATTCCGTCACCGTCGATCCGACTCGAAGATCATCCGGATCTGAATCTGCCGACAAAAACAAGAGGCCATCTGCCCGTTGATCCAGAGGCGATTATTGTCGACAATTTTGGAAATCTGAAACCATCTCTGCCTCCTGCTGCATCCAAGACTTACGATTATGCCAAGACAAAACTTGAGCGTGAACGCACCAGTCTCGAATGGGTCAAAAAAGCAGAAGAAGCAAAAGCGGCTGCACCGCTAGACGGTTTTGGACCAGGTTTTGAGGGAATGAGTGCCGAGGGCTTTAGTGGCATGGAAGCAGAGATGCTTGGTCCGCCGAAAAAAGGGAAGAAAAGCAAACGTCAAAAAAATCCCATCAGCTTGCTGGGACCATAATTGGAGAACAGGATCACCCAAAAGGGAAGAGTGGTTTCGACTGCTCTTCCCTTTTTTTACGGCTTTCGCCGAACCTGATTTTGTTTGATCGGGTGATTTAAGTACATCGCATCAGCAGGACTCGGTCACCAAAGCGCCGTCGGTCGTTCCTAAAAGCTGTTCCCGCATTTCGGCGGCAATGAAAAAGGAACCAGTCACACAGATTAATGATTCCGGCGAAGAACACTCTTTTGCCCGCAACCAGGCGTCGGCCGGGCTGGCAGTGACCATCACTTCGGAACGGTTTCCCGTCTCCTGCTGAACCGACTGCGTTAATTCAAATAATTCATTGACGGGAATACGACGCGGATTGGATATGTACTGAGTCAGAATCACCGACGGAAAATGAGGCAGTAAAATCCCCAGCATTTCGCGCACGTCTTTATCCCGTGTCGCCGCAAAGATTAATAAATGATTCGGTCGCGGAAAACACTCTTTGAGTGTTTGGACTAATGCCTTGATCGATGCACCATTGTGAGCAGTATCGATAATCACAGTGGGGTTCTTCTGCACGACTTCAATTCGTGCAGGCCATTTCAAACGAGCCATGCCCGCCCGCATCTGCTCATTCTCAATCTGCGTTCCCTGCTGACGTACATAATCCAGCAGAGTGATGGCCAACGCTGCATTGGTCGCTTGATGCGTGCCCAGTAAATTGACCGGCATCTCATCAATCACGGACCAGGGCGTTTTGACCTGAATTTTCTGTTGTGGAATTTCTTCGTCAGCGCGACTGACCTGTGTCAGGGATGCCTGTTTTTCAGTCGCTCTGACCGGCTCCCAGAAATAATCCCGATTCAAGAGATACAAGGGCGCCTGCTTTTCATCACAGACTCGTTCCAGAACCGCGATTGCTTCAGGCTGGGTAACTCCACTGATGACGGGGATTCCCGACTTGATAATGCCCGCTTTTTCACGGGTGATCTGTTCGATGGTATTACCCAGCAGCGCCGTATGATCGTAGCTGATATTTGTGATTGCAGTCACCAGCGGCTCACAGACATTGGTCGAATCCAGTCTGCCTCCCAAGCCGACTTCCATCACCGCAAAATCAACCTGTTGCTGCTGGAAATGCAGCCAGGCCAATGCGGTTGTTAATTCGAAAAATGTAGGGCTCATCTTGCCGGGCTCAAGATCCAGCTGTTCTACAGTCAGAGCGATGCCGTTCACCAGCTCTACCAGTGACTCAGGCTCTATCTGGCGCCGATCGATCAGAATCCGTTCTTCGTACTTTGTGACATGCGGTGATGTAAACAGACCCGTTTGATATCCGGCAGCAGACAACATCTCCGCCGTCATTGCTGAAGTCGAGCCTTTCCCTTTCGTACCGGCAATATGAATTGTGGCCACACTGGATTGAGGATTCCCCAGCAGCCTCAACAACTCGCGCATGCGTCCCAGTTTGAAATCTTTGGTGGAGTAGTGATTACTCCCCATTCGTTCATAATTGAGACGGCCAAACAGATAGTCCAGACTTTGTTGGTACTTTTCTGCCGAGACTCCCATGTCAGGCAGTTCCTTTTATATAATTGATGATGGATGCAGAACAATTTATTAAGTGTCGTATGGAATAGTTGAGCCAAAAAAACCAGGAATTCAGGCTAACTGCCCGATATTATAGTCAGGCACTTTCAGGTTGTAGACCGTGAGATATACAATCAAGCAAAGAAATTCACAACTGTCAGATCCGTTTCAGATTAAAAGTGAACAGGAACTCATGAGCATTCATATCGGAACCATCGGTCAACTTCTGGAATTAAACAGAACCATGACATTGAAGTTTCTCGACGAAATTGGCCAATTCGAAGACCCGGCCGCTGCTCTGGCCTACCGGCCCGGCCCGCAAAGGGCACACATTGCCTGGCAAATCATGCATATCGGCATTACTGAAGAAATATTCGCTACAGCACGACTGAGAACGGCCCCTTCCGATTTAACAGACTGGTTCCCGCAGTATCAGAGAGGAAGTATTGCCGACAACAATATTCCTTCCCTGGATGTCATCCGGACGGTCCTGGCTCAGTCTCGAAAAAACCTGCTGGAAACAATTTCGCAGATCGCAGAAGCAGATATCGATCAGATTCCGGAAGGCCTCAAAGAAAGAGGCTGGACCAATAGTATGGCTCTGCAAATTGTCTGCTGGCACGAGGCCCATCACCAAGGACAGGCTCATCTCTTATTGAATTCCTGGAAAGCAGAACGCTGATTGAGGATACCAGAGCGAGTTCAACGAATCCGGAGCTGACTTACTTTGATGATACTCGCCTGAATCAGGTCTGAGGGAAGCTGCAATCAACCCGAATTCGGGTCTGACTTCGTTTGCAGACAGATCCCTCTTGACATTTTTTCGGCATCCTCGAAAATTACGCTTTTGATTTTTTTGACATCGCTCCCTCAGATAATCAGCCTGATCTTCATAGCTTTTCCATCTCAATTGAAGGATCAGTCATTATGAGTTCAATCAACCCCAGTTCCGTTAATTTAAACAGTTCGTTTGCCGGCGCTCTGCGAGGGGATGCTAATCTCGAAAAAGAGAAAGCGGAAGCGGCTCAGCAGAACATGTCCATCGATAAAAAAACGATGACGGAACATCAACTGCAGGATGTCGGTGATGCGGACAAATCCGGTGATCGCGATGCAGATGGCCGGATGCCGGCCGACGAGGAGGGAGCAGGGGGGCAGGCTGAACCCGCAGCAGAAACATCTGAGGACGAGCCGACCACACGCATTCCGGATGCGGACGGAGAATTAGGCACACATCTCGATCTGGATGCCTGAACTTCGTACGTCGTATCCTGATTCTTATTTCGAATGATTCAGAAAACCAAACAGGCTTTTTTTCTTTTTCGAGACGGAGTCTTCCTCAATAGAAACGGTTTCACCACTCACACTGGTAGCCAGTTCCATAATGGTTCTGGTCAACTTCGCTCTGGGCGCCTGCATGATCAGCGGGACGCCATTATTTCTCGATTCGACCATCGTGGCATAATCGTTGGGAATCTGGCAGAAAATATCGCGACCAATGGTTTCCAGCGCTTTACTGACGCTGATCTGCGTATCTTCCAGACCCAGCCGATTCATCACGACTTTGATTTTGTCTGCGATATGTTTATTGGTATCAAAAAACTGTGACAGACGAACGACATTTCGCAGGCAGGGTAAATCCAACTGCGCTGTGAGCAAAACAGAATCTGATAATTCCATCGCCGCCATATCAAGACTGTTATACGATTTACTGATGTCGATCACCAGATGCGTAAACGTCGCCCGCAACAGTGCAATAATTCGTCTTAACACTTCAGTCGTGATCTGCATCGACATATCCATCTGGACGGGGCGGGGCAACAGAAAAGCGCCACAACTGTGTTTGGTCAAAGAGCGTTTCAATAATGAATAATCCAGCCGCGATATATTCTCTGCGACATCCTGAATCGTATAATCCGGAATAATATCCAGCCAGACATCGGTGTCTCCCAATGCCAGATCCAGATCGATCACCGCGACGCTGTTTCGTTCGTTATGTGCCAGACAACAGGCTAGATTAATCGCCAGTGAAGTACAACCGACACCTCCACTGACGCCCGCAACCGTAATGACCTGACTTGAGCGGGGCGCACTATGCTCACCATCCGACTTTCCGGTGGTAATTTGAATGCGATTCAGGGCTGACAGAAAATCTTCCAGCACCAGAGGATAACCTAAAAATTCCTTGGCCCCATTACGCATTGCCTTGAGAATCAGGCTGCCTTCCTGCGAGCTGCTCACCACAATCACATTGCAGGACGGCAAATCACGCGTGACCTGACCGATCAGATTCAACGCCAGTTCCGGATTCGCATCCAGAGAAATCAAAGCAATGTCAGGCTGAGTCTGCGACACCACTTCGGAGAAAAATTCGTATCGACTACATTCCGCTTCAAGCCAAACCATATCCACACCAATCAGCATGTTTTTCAGTTGATTGCG
>NZ_CALFPF010000252.1 GCF_937919775.1 uncultured Gimesia sp. | reverse complement strand
CTGTAATACATCGGTGGCTGATTCTTCGTCGTAACCATAATTTCGAATCAAGCGGGCTTTGACGATATCGATTTTCTCCTGCGTTTCCGCATCGACCACATTCGACACCAGGCTGGTCAGTTTGATGGTATCCTTCTGGTCTTCGAACAGTTTCATTTCGAGGGCCTTCTGGAGACGTTCATTGGTTTTATAATTGAACGTTTTCCCATCCATTGACAACGCGCCAATGTAGTTCATGATCTCGCGGCGGAAATCGTCTTTCCGGGTTTCAGGAATATCGATCCGTTCTTCGATCGAACGCATCTGACGTTCATCCGGTTCTTCGTATTCGCCGGTGAATTTATTTTTCACACGTTCTTTCTGCGTGTACGCTTTCACGTTATCAAGATAATTGCCACACAGACGCGTGAGTGCTTCTTCGTCAGCCGCAATCGCGCGTTGCACTTCATTTTTCACAATGTCGGTATACTCTTCCTTGACTACGGTAATCAACTGGCGGTAATGGTCGCGCAGTTCATCGTTGGCGATCAGCGAGTGATGCTTCAGACCTTCTTCCAGTTCATTTAACAGCATGAACGGATTCAGATTCGAACTGTGCGAGTTCACCACCAGCGCGTTGGAAATTTTGTCCTGAACGTAACGGGGAGAGATCCCGAACAGTCCTTCCGATTTGGCTTCCTTGCGAAGCTGTTCGACATTCTCGGTCGTAAATCCGGTCAGTGATTTGCCGTTATACAGGTTCATTTTCTGCACCAGCGTCAAACCGTGATGTTTCGGCGTTTCCAGCCGGGTCAGCACGGCCCACATGGCCGCAATTTCCAGTGTATGCGGGGCAATATGCTTGCCGCGAACACGTTTGCTGTTGTAGTCCTTCTCGTAAATTTTGACTTCTTCGCTCAATTTGGTCACGTAAGGCACGTCAATTTTGACCGTACGATCGCGGAGTGCTTCCATGAATTCGTTCGACTGCAGCCGGCGATATTCGGGCTCATTGGTATGGCCGATAATCACTGTATCAATGTCGGTTTGCGCGAACTTCTTCGGTTTGATCTTGTGTTCCTGAGAAGCACCCAGGAGATCGTACAGAAACGCGACGTCCAGCTTCAACACTTCGATAAATTCGATGAGACCACGGTTGGCCACATTAAACTCACCATCAAAATTGAAGGCCCGCGGATCACTTTCGCTGCCGTATTGCGCGATTTTACGGTAATTAATATCACCCGTTAATTCTGTCGAATCCTGGTTTTTCTCATCTTTCGGCTGGAATGTGCCAATGCCGATTCGATCCTGTTCCGAAAAGATAATTCGCTTGACGACGATCTGATCCATGACTTTGGTCCAGTCGCCATTCGCCTGCGCCAATTTTTCATTGAACAAGAAACGGCTAAGCGGGCAGACTTCACCGGCAATCTCCACGATGTAGTCAGACTCGTTATCGGGATCGCGGTCCGCATTCAGGTATTCACAGATTTTCGGCCGATTTTCCTGCGGAATCAACTGCAGCGGATCGCTGTTCATGGGATCCCACTGAATCGATCCGTCGGCTTCTTTCCAGCCGAAGGAATAAAGGGCGCCTTCTTCGGTACGGGAATAACGTTCCAAGCCCTGTTTCAAGAGACGGGCAATCGTACTTTTTGAACTTCCCACGGGACCATGTAACAGCAGGACGCGGCGTTCGCTGCCGTACTTGAGGGCTGCGGACTTAAAGACATTGACCAGTTCCATCAACGGCTTCGAAAGACCAAAGATACCATCGCGACCTTCATTGACCGGGTCGTCAAAAAAGCGATAGCGGACGAGTCCCTTTTTGCCTTCCACGGGATACGTTCCATAGCTCATGATCATGTCATAAACTCTCTGGAACGCCGTTCGAGTCACCTTGGGGTTGGCTCGAACAAGATCAAGGTACTCATCAAAAGTCCCCTGCCAATGTTCCTGAAGAAATGAATCAGCATTCAGCTGACCTGAGATCTGATTTAAAATTGATCGACCATTTTCCATGGATTCCTCCTCCTGGCTTAACAGCCTGCATTCAGGCAGGCCGCCTTGTTGGCCAATAAGTTCGAGGTTGCTTAATTGAACAAGTTCTTTTTCAAGCGCTACTGCCTTTCAAAAGGACCATCGTTGTTACATGCGTTCGTTAGACATTACCAGCGCAGGGATAGTTCCCTCATACAAAAAGAAATCTGTAATGAGGTTGTTTAAAGGACCATCCATGGCCAACACCAAATTGTAAAATTGGGATTATCGTGTGGACGTGACTCGACAGCTTTCAGGGCATGCCACACAGGAATGTTAGTGACGTATCAATGTTTCGAGCACTTATATTATTTCCCACCTTTCCTGTTGAGACAATAGCAATCTTGAAGTCGGCAGAATTCCCCCTTATAAAAAGCCCCTTTTCAAAATCGATAAGTTGCGAACTGACAACCAGTTAGTTCAACATCTCCCGAAACCCTGTGTTTCGAGCAAAGTGCAGAGAGGACTCCTGATCGAAATGATTCTTTACCGAATGGACAGACTGGATCTGTTACGATTTACAAATCCTTCTTTCGCATTACCGTCTGGAATTACTACGCTTAGATCAGCCAAAGCGTTTAAGAAATCATTACAATTTCTACCAGTCGACGGAGACGATCGGCTCAAATCTGACGAATTTGACACCCGATGAAAAACCGACGCCCTCTGTACGATCACGGACGACCGCTTCGCTACGGTTTCAGCAGCGTGTGGACGAGCTGAATAATGCGGTCTTCCACGCCGGGCTGGAAGGGGCCATGAAAGCCGAAGTACTTCATGGCGTCGCCTCCTTCGTAGCCCCCTTCCTTGAGGACGCGTTCGGAAGGAACGTAAGCGAAAACTTCATTACAATACCCGGCGACCCAGAGTCGGCGGCCGGAAAATTCTTCGTGCAGTCGAATGGAATAATCGATCACCGCTTCCCCTCCCAGGCCGACCAGAGTCAGATCAGCGCCGAATGCGATCACCTGAACGGAGAAAGGATAGGAAGTCTCAATAGCCCCCTGCTGGTCGAGTTGCTTCAGCAGGTACTTCGTCAGGCGCTGAGAGTAGACATCCCCCTGCCCCTGTTGCTTGATCAGAGCCTCCTTGGAAGGCGGGTCCACAAACGGCAGGTCGGTCCGCTGGAATTTGACGGTGAGCGGTCCTTTGATCGGATCCAGCGGTTGATCCATCGCGCGGATCACCGCATCAGACAGGGAATTCCCGTGCTGTTCTGCCAAAGCCAGCGTGCCGCGCGGCTCGGGATTCGCATCTCCTCCGCAGCCCAGCATGAACAGCGCCAGGCTGCCGGGATATTTTTTCTCCAGAGCAATCTGTGCGAAACCGGCGTAGTCGCCGCAATATTCAAACAGGCCAATCGTCGTATTATGGCAGGCATATCCGAATAAAATGGCTTTCGTTTTCCCGGCTGCGTCATTAATGCGCAGCACAGGCACCGTATGATCAACGGGGCCATCCGGGTTGATCTTGCCGCGACGATTGATCGCAAACGTCGCCTTGTCTTCCCCGTACGCCAGCGTCGCCTCTGACAGAGACTCGCTGGCCTGAATGATCACCCTGGTCAGATTGTCTTCGAGCAACTTCGCATACTCATCGACGTCTTTCTGTTGTGCGGCGGTCAAATCATAGGCAATTGCCGCACAGCCCCGCACGACCGGGCCGCAATGGGTGTGTGAAGAATTCAACAGAATCTGTGCGCGGGTGATCCCCGTTTTTTCAGCGACACGATTCCCTACCGCATCGGAAATCTCCCGCGTGAGCCCAATCAGATCGGTGGTGACAATCGCCGCCCGCTTTCCCTGTTTGTCTTCGAAGACCAGCGCCTTCGCCCACAGCGGATGTGTCGTGCCTTCAACCGTTTTTTTACGGGAGGCATAACCGGCCATCCAGACGGGTTTGACAGGCGTGATGTCCACCCGCGCCATCCCGACCTTCCAGTCTCCGGCCTCTAAGCAATCCTGATCACAAAACAACAGACCCACCAGACAAATGAGAATGGTTCTTAACATGGCTTTCATCTCTTTCATGCGAACTATTTTTCAGAGTTGAATTCTGCGCGAGGTACTACCATCAATGGTACAAAACAAATCAGCAGCATTTTATCCTATAAACTCTCCGCAGAAAAACGAAGCC
>NZ_CALFPF010000251.1 GCF_937919775.1 uncultured Gimesia sp. | reverse complement strand
CCCATTCTACCTGCAAACCGGCTCGCTCCAGTTCTTCACGGACAATGTTTCCCACCTCTAGCCTCTTTGTCTCTTCCACTTTTGAATCACGAGGCCCGAAAGCCAGATATAAATCATCGCCAGCCACGGCGCGTTCCAGATCCTGATTGTGATAAAAACAGTAGCCGATGACCGTTTCCGGCTGGGGATGCTCCTCCTCCAGACAATATTCAAAGATCTCGTAGCCATCAGTTTGTGTATTGCCGGCGTTCTGTAAAGCGATGAGCCCTCGTTTTTCCATGCCGGCAAACGCCAGATTAAGACGATCACAGTCGGTAACCGCGGGCCAGGTTTTCTTTTTTTCTTCCAAAGCCGCCAGTTGGGAATCTATCTTCGCGGAGACCAGCGTTTCATCGAGATCTCCCGGTGCATACATCTCTTCACAAAAAATCCGCATCAGATCCGCCTTGTCGTAAAAGCCCGCGCGGACATGCCAGTCGATTTCGCTGAGCAGTTCCGCATCCAATTTACTGACCATGTTGGTGGAACCCTTTTCTTTTAACAGCGGGGGTTTGAAAAGACGCCTATTTTCAGGCTCTGCTTTCACTGAGGGTTTCTCTTCCGACGCACCGCAACCGGGTAGCATGACACAGACGATCATCAACAACAAAAGAACCTTCATGAAGTTTTTTCTACTTCTCGAATTTGGATTTCATGCTTCAAAATCCAATGATATTGCTCGGGGGTATCGGGAACTTCGATTCGTCTCTGTTTTGAAATCAACTCGAATGCCTGTTCTGTCCCCAGCCCATGGTGCAGCAACACCCCCGCAGCGACGATTCCCGCCCGTCCAATGCCTGCCCTGCAATGCACAACGGTGACGTCTCCCGCTTTGATGCCTGCATACAGCGACTTCGTAAAACGAGAAAACTCACTTACCGATGAGGGCAGGCCGCGATCCGGAAGAGGAAACGACGTAAACTGCATTTCATGCTTTTCAGCCATTTCCTGTTCTTCCTCAAGACCGACTTCGACTGCTTCTTCATATTCAAGCAGCGAAACAATATGCGAGATCCCCCATCGGGCGATGCCGGCAAATTCATCTTCCATCCATTCGCCTGAGACCGGTTTAGCCATCACTGACAGGGAACCGGATTCAATAGTCTGGATCTGATAGATATTTGGTTGGATCATTTTTTCTACTCATGTCTCAAATTTTCAGTCGCCCGCTAACCGCGATAACCGCGATATCCCGTGTTAGGTACTCTGCGTTCAAACTCATCACACAACCAGGTCTCCTGCACTTGCCGTTCGAACCGATCGTGAACATGAAAGAAGTCTTCTTTGGACTTCACCTGCAGGTATTCCTGTTTCAGATTGCGGAAACACATCATGCGTCCAAATGCACCACTCCCGAAAGGGCTGTAGTCGGAATAAAGACAGTTGATACAAGCCTTTAGAAATATGTGCTCCGGAAGCTGCTTCTGGATTTCCAGCAATTCGTCTTCCATACAACCCGACTTACCTGACGAGATATATTTTTGCGCGCCATAGTCGAGAGAAACCCGAAACTCTTCCCGATCTATGCCACCCCGTTCGTTCAATTGCCCCAGTTCACACTGCACCATTAACTCGGCAGAGACTGACTGATTTCGATCATCGATTAGAATAGGAATCACAAATTCGAAAATACAGTCACACAGGTCCCCTCGGGCAAGCCGAAATCGTTGGGGGAGCCCATCTGACTGAACCGGCTCCATATCATCGAACATTCCACCCACAAATTCCCACCCATCCAGCTTAATGCGGATTTCAGCACCATCATTGGTCATTGACCCGACGATGGTGCCTTCCCGGTCTGTATATTGAAAACGATGTTGTTCCATAAGTGATTTCAGTTCCAGTAAATCTGAGCTCGCGGCTACTCCCGTTTCTTTGAAAACAGATACCGCAGAAACGAAGTAATCCCGGCAAATTTATAGACGGGATCGACGTATTTTTCGATGACGTAGAACATGAAATAATAGAGCCTGGCGGAGGACCAGATGATGAGCAGGAGTAACAATGCTATCTGCCACGAACGGGTCTGTGCAATGATCAGCCCCGTGGCAAACAGCAAAATCACCAGGAACAGAAAGCCTTTGAGGTAGATCAGACGTTTGCTTTTGAGATC
>NZ_CALFPF010000250.1 GCF_937919775.1 uncultured Gimesia sp. | reverse complement strand
CTCATCAAGTGTTAAACTCTTACGCAATAAGAGATTAATGGAAAACAAGAAACGTAACCATCGTCCAGACAACACAATCCCGGTTCACATGCTGCTTTATCCTAGCAACATCACAAATCACTTGGAACAAATACCCCTTACGAAATTACTCGCATTTTGAGATACCGAAGAGTTCCCTCCCGATTCGGTCGATTACCTCAACTCTCATACATACCAACACTTATCACTTTTTCACCAGTATCAGTTGAATCCTGTGTTTTCACTGAAATCCCTTACTTTGGGTGATGCTGGAACTCAGGTTGTGCCGATTTTAATGATTGTACGGTTTCCTCTCGATCCTCTTCTCTTTGCTGTCATATTGTCACAAGGAAGGCCGGATGTTCTGCTGGCGCACGATTTGTTTTAGTTTCTTAGCGATGAACCTTTTACCGGGAGCATTGAGCGTCACGTTTGCGCAAACAGAATTCCGTGAACTGAATCAACAAAATCAACTCCAACGGACTGCTGTCATCGGACTCCTTGGTGAATTTGTACACTGTGCCGCCTATGAAGTTGCCGAGCAGGATCTTGCTTTGGACAAGGTGATCTCACAAGCGCAGGGATTGACCCCGGAATCGTCTGGTCTGATCCGCGTGATTCGCGGGGGACGCATCAGTCAGGATCTCTTTTATTCGCCTGAGACGGCATTTCCCCTGATGAACGGTGATGTGTTGATTGCCCTGAAAGCGCCAACAAATGTGATTAATATTTCCGCGGAACAACAATGGGATGATGTCCAGAGAAACCGGCAACAGTCCTCTCCGGAACTGACTCAAGTGGCGATTATCAATTTATTGAACCGCCCGGTCGTGTTTGGCGTGCCCCCGGAAATTGCCGACCTGGCGGGTATTCTGCACTGCCTGAGGCAACCATTGGAAAACTATTCGCAAATTGCGGAATCCATCAAAGTAATCCCGCCACAACGGAGCAGGACCAACGCCGATTTCAAAACGAACAAGCTCACCTCAAAACTCGCTTCAGGAACGGTACTCGTTCTGAATTCCCATAAGAGCATTGATCTGTCGCTGGTGCCCCATTCTCTGCCGGTTCCTCGACGTTTACCGTCAACGCTCTCCACGATTCCTGATGCTCAACGGCAAACAGCCACTCCTGCCTCGGTCTCATTCGAAAAATCACACATTCAACAAACGACTCCTGTAACAGAAGACGCGCATCACAGGCTGCAGGGAGTCACTTATCCGGAACATCTCTCTCCACCTTCAGAGGCAGCTCCTCTGAAAACAGGAACAGACCAGCTGCAACTGAACGGTCCGCTTCTGCAGCAGACAGGCGCCAGTTTAGCTCAGGTTCCCAAACCCGATCTTGCTCAGACCAAAGCACATCTGGAAGTAGCATCTGATGAGACTGGTTCAGAGGATCCCTTTACATCATCGACCGTTCCCACGATGGCATTGAAAGCGGCTCCTGCCCCTCCTGCAGATTCGGTTCATGTCCTGCAGGACGACGATTTATCCAAAATTGAGGAAAATGAAGAGCACGCGAGTTCCTCATTCCTGCCTCTATGGATCTATTATCTGTTTCTGGCAGCGGTTGCGGCAGTGTTCTGGAAGTTTCTCCAGAGAAGGTCGAAAACGACTGCCTCAAATCAGTCACGGCAAAAAGTCGTGTCATCTACCTCACTGCAATCAGATGCAGGATCTACAATCATTACCAGATATGACGCATTGCCTCCTTTGCCGGAAAAGTCCCTATTGGAAAAGATCCTGGAAAATAAGATTCCCGTGATTGAAGAAAATCCTCAAATTCCGACTCAAACGTTTATTTACGGACGTCATCAATCCAGATCAGCGCGCATCGACCAGCCGGAGTCCCTCAAAGGGCCTCATTTCAGCAGACGTGCAGAACGTGAATCGACAGTTCCTCCCAAACAGGAAACCACCACGTCGGCACCTTCGCCCTCAGCTCCCAGAACGACGGAAAAAAAACTGAAAGCTCCTGCATTTCGCTTTGACAGATCGCATCCAGGGTCCTCACAGCCCCTTGAGGAAAAAACAATCCCCCAAAAGACGGCCCGACCAGACCTCTTAAACCAGAAACAGGCTGTGCAGGCGGAAAAGAATGTGAATTCCGGAATTCTCGACCGAGTATTGCAGGCAGTGCAGGGAGTGATCCATAAATGAGTAGTTCATTATTTATTGGTTCAACATGCCTCAGAACGTTACAGAACGATTCTTATCACAAGTTGACACGCCGCTCCATTGAGACCGCTTATACTGTCATGGAAGATACGCGAGAGAATCGTCTGCTGCTGCAGAAGATTGGCGTCCCTTTTCTCTACTCTGAAGACACCCTGATTATTCCCGGCGAAAATGCGGCATCCATGGCACGTTTTTCTAATCTGCCTTTGTTTTCGCTGTTTTCTAAAGGGGAACTGGTTCTCAATGATCCGGTCAATCGGCAGTTACTCTCAACCTTGATTCAATCAGTCCTGCCCAAAGCAAAGGTGCCCGGCGAGTATTGCTCTTTTATCACTCCGGGATCAGATCCTGCTTCGACACTTAATAAGCTGGTAGCGCAATTGATTACTTTGCAGGGTTTCACTCCCCTGGCGACGACCATCACCTTGGCTGCCGGTCTGGCTACACTTCCTGCCAGTTCACACTTTTCAGGATATATCGTTTATCTTGGCCATTCCCACTCAGAAATAGGCCTGGTTCATCAGAGTCGCGTGGTTGTACGACATTCTGCACCTTATGGTAGTGAATGGATGGACGAACAACTGGCCCATGCCTTCAAATTCTTTACCACCAATTCAGAAGGCCAGACGGTGCCGGATTCTGCCAAGGCCAAAACTAAACGCCTCAGTCCCGAGATCAATCTCAGTCCTTATCTCACCAATCATTCTCTGCTGGCAAACTGGTATGAATCTCTGTTTGACAGTCTGTTAGACAATTTCGCCACTCAAATGGCTACGATGCAGAAATATATTGAAACTATGGAAACACTTCCTGTGATTTACATGGGCGAACTGTCATATCTCGACGGGTTTGGAGAATTACTGGCCCAAAATCTGTCCAGCCGAAAGATTCGCTTTGATACCCGACAGGTCACTCTCGTTCAAGAAGAACACTTCGCAATCGCCCGTGGTGCACTGGTTGTGGCGGCCATGGAAGAGGAAACGCTCCGACGAGCCGCTTAATTCCGACAGTTTATTTCTGGCTGATCAGTTCCTGAGTTAACTGGTCCATAAACTTCAGGTAATCTGCTTCAAGCGTTTGAATATTCGTCTTAAACGCTTCTTTAAAATCCTGCTCTCTGGACTCAGCCGAGTATCCATTGAGAGGATCACGCTCTGAGATTTGTTTCAGGTAGCGTGCATAACGGGCAGGTTGTGTTTCCACCAGAAAAAATGTCAACGCCCATGCTTCTGCATAGGCATCCAGCGTAGAAGACTGAAACAGACGATCTTCCCGGACAAATGACCGCAGTGAATTTTTTTCACGCCGTTTCTTTGCATAATTGGCAAACCAGAGCAGCCGATTTCGATTAATACGTGAAATCGATTTATCGCGTCCGCCAGTGTGAGTCCGCAGTTCGTCAGACTCAAAAGTTGTTGCCAGTCCCTCGACTACCCAGCGCGGATTATCGCCGACCCGCGAATGCAGGCCCGTGTTAAACGCAACCTGATGCGTGGCTTCATGAATCATCGTATCTCGCAAAGCTTCTGTCAGATTTTTACCATCCGTCGATACTCGGGAAAATGCGAGTTCATTTCCGTCCTGATTTTGTTCAATTTCGACGGAACTCAACGCGGTTCGCTGATCAAATAAAGCTGTTCGATTCGTGTGCGGGTGATAATATCCCAACAGTCCCTGCCCCGCTCGCACACCATCTTTTTTACAGTAATCGTAAAATTGAGCCTGTTCCGGAAACACAATGGTCACCATCTGAAATTCGGGAGACTTGACCTGATAGCCACGCAGAGAAAAATAATGCGTAAAAGATTCATAAAGATCTTCAAACACACCACCGTAGGCTTTGGCTTTACCACGGGGAGCACAGATCAGATAATGTCTGGTGGAAATCACTTCGAAAAATGGGCCAAATTCTTCCTGCAGCTGCAGTTTCATTTTATTGAGAGGCAGCCTTTGAAATTCCGGCGCGACCCGACGGAACGAAGTTACTTTGTTCAACGGAATCTCAGACAGCATACCCGTCTGATCCATCAGCCAGCTCACATCAGCATTATGCGCCACCGACTTTCCGACAAAAACGTCGTTGCCGGCTTTGATCTCAATCAGAGAAGGAGGCTTCGCAAAGAGAGCCGCCTCGGCTGCGAAACAGAGAGTGACCCCCGTCAAGCAAAACATCATGGTACGCAAACAGGTTAACATCGGAGCGGCCTCTCATCAGCAAGCGGGTGAGCGGATTCTCACTATAAAGATTCCTCTATATGTAGTCTAATACCCGATTTGACATGAGGTTCCGGAAATAAATTTCTGCCGTCATTCCGTGGCTTAAAGGACAACAATTAACCGGAAAGTATCAATTATTCTCAACGCATCGATTGTATTACCTGACTTTCCAGGTGTTTTTCCCGGAAAGGAACTCGTTACAATACAGGAGTGCCTGCAACGCTGCTGCAGGCTTCTTTTCGCGTTATCAATTTGAAATGGATATCTCTCTGTGTCACGTATCTGGTATCAGTCTGGAATGATGATCCTCAGCCTGTCCTGTTGGCTGACAACAGCGAAATCCGATTCCGTTCTGCAGGCGGAGCAAGCTGGTGAGCAGGAACAAATCAAACAGCAAATCTCCGAACTCATCAGCAAACTGGATTCGAATCAACGGGTCGTCCGGCAACAGGCTGAAATCCAGTTGGTTGCTCTGGGGAAACCGGTTCTGTCTTTTCTGCCCCCTCCGGAACTCCTTTCCAGCAATTCCGTTCGAGAAGCACTGCAACGTGTAAAACTGCAAATTGAAAAACAGGTCGCGAAAGATTCCATCAAAGCCTCTCATGTCAATTTGAAAGGTCAGTTCCCGCTCAACAAGATTCTGAGTTCGATTACCGACCAGACAGGAAATCAGCTAGACGCGACAGATTTATCCGACGCATTTTTAAAAACAACCGTCGATGTCAGTTTTGTCGACCGCCCCTTCTGGCAAACGATTGACGATCTCACTCGAAAACTGCCTCTGATTTATCAGATCAACGGCTCCAACGGACATTTGCTGTTCAGCCAGTCTACAAAAAAACAAAGTTTGAAACAGGGAAATCCCCAGGTTTGTTATAACGGGTCTTTTCGGATTGAGATAGAAGAACTGCAAAGGCGGCCTCTGGTAGGCAGCATCAACCGGGAACTGTTACGGGCCACATTTCTGATTCAGGTCGAGCCACGCTTGAGACCTCTGTTTCTGAGTTATGCCGCCGCAGATATTAAGGCCGTGGGAGACTCCAGACTCACTCTGCCTCCCTTCAATCCTTACGCAAAGTATGAACTTCCACTGGGAGAAGGGGGGAAGGATTTAAAATTTACGATGCAATGGATCATGGACAGCAGGCAGCACCCCAGGACGATTCAGATTCAGGGACTCCTTCACATGGAACTGGCAGCCGAAACGCTGCCGATCACCTTTGATAATCTGTTCCAATCGCAGGGAGCCATTCGTAGACGGGGCAATGTTTCAGTCGAATTGATTGACGCGGAAAAAACGAATCGGGATTCCACGCAGGATCTGAATATCCGCATCGCCTTAAGCTACGATTACGGCGGCCCCGCGTTTGAATCGCACCGCACATGGATCTACCATAACCGGGCTTATCTACAGGATTCCCAAGGGAAGAAATTCTGGTTGAATGGCTCATCTCAAACTACTCTGGAAACTGCCGGCAAGATCAGTGTGCTTTATCGGTTTACTGATCTTCCCCGACAACAGGACCAGTATCAATTTACCTACCTGGCTCCCACCCTGATCACTTCGGCTCCGATTGAACTCCGTTTTGAAAAACTCGAAATCCCCGCCAAAGTCACGATCAATGAGTAACATGATTTGCCGCTTATTTCGAATCAGCCAGCATTTTTGCTTCCAACTGAACTCGCTCGACCATACCAAACAGGCCATTTTTTCTTTGTGAACTGAGATACTTATCCAGTTGCAGTTGAGAAAAATACTGTTTGACGTCAATCTTCAGAACTTCTTCCGGGGTCTTGTGATTATAAATCGCCAGGAGAACGGCGATTAAACCTTTGACGATTAACGCATCGCTGTCGGCGTTGATCTGGAGTACCTTATGGTCCCCGACCTGCTTTAAACCTGTCGTGAGCCAGACCATGCTCTGACAACCATGCACACGGTTCACTTCCGTCTTGTCTGATTCGGGCATGGGTGGCAGTTCGAACCCCAGATCAATCAGAAAGTCACAGCGTTCTTCCCAATCATTAAGAAACTCAAACTCGTCTATCAGTTCTTCGATACTAATCATGTTTCTGGTCGTATTTTGTAAAGCTGAATTCTGTTTCAATATGATTTGCCGGCTACGGTCTAGAGTATTTCCAAAGGCGGCCTGGCAGGGTTTTCTAAAAGAGTGCGGGCAATTTCAATCGCCGTATTCTCGGCAACTTTAAGCAGATGTGTCCGAGATTCCGAACCTTCTGCCACTAATTGAGAAATCTCTCCGGTATCTGATTTTTCGCGAATCTCTGCATTCATGGGGATTTCACCCAAGAACGGAATCTGCAGTTCTTCGCCCTTTGCCTGCGCGCCACCACGTCCAAAAAATTCGCCAGACATATTCTCAACAATGCCCAGCACCGGAATTTTTACCTGGCGAAACATCTGCACTGCTTTGACCGCGTCCAGTAAAGCCACCTGTTGAGGAGAACAGACCACAACGGCACCGGCCAGGTCGACTAATTGTGATAACGTCAATGAGACATCACCCGTTCCCGGTGGCATATCAATGATCAGATAATCCAGTTCCCCCCATTCGGTATCCTGCAGAAACTGAGTGATCGCTTTATGCAGCATTGGACCACGCCAGATGACGGCTTGATCCGGCTCGACAAAAAAAGCCATCGACATCACTTTCAAACCATCGACTTCGACAGGAACAATGCGCGTGAGAGTCTGACCGTCTTTCCTCTGAAACTCTTGCGCCACCGGTTTCTCGCGGGTTCCCACCATGTGCGGAATACTGGGACCGTAAACGTCTGCATCCACCAGCCCCACGCGTGCACCAAACTGTTTGAGAGCGAATGCCAGGCTCGCCGCCACCGTACTTTTCCCAACCCCACCTTTACCGGCACCAACGGCAATGATATTTTTCACATTGAGTCCCAGTCGACCACCGGAGTTTTTTCCCCGGATCTTGATGGTGTACTCAATTTCCACGTCCTGACAGTCGGGGAATTGCTGCCGGATGGAATTTTGAATCAACTCCGATAACTCGGCCTGTAGAGGATAAGAGGGAACTGGCAGCTCAATTTGGACGCAAGCCTGCCCTGACTCGCTAACGGTTGCCGTTTTCAAAAATCCGGAAGAAGCGAACGTTTTATTAAATACAGGATCAACTAGTGCCTTGAGACAGCTCTGTAGGTTTATTTCATTGATTTCAGAATTACTCATCAGTTTGTTGTGCTTTCCAATAACTGCATTAATGACTCGTGTAACAGCAAATTTCAGATCTCTGTGTAGGAGCCAGTCAGCCAAAATGAAAGGCTTGCACTATTCTGAATCACCAATATCGATTAGTGCAAGTTCCTGTTTAGGCTTGAGCCGTCTGCCCCACTGCGATTGTGCCCAAATGCCACCGGCATATTTTCGCGATTCTCTCAGGTTCCAACCTGCCTGTTTGCAAATGCGAGACTCCCAACTCTCGTAATGCCCATTCCAGATTGAACAACGGTTCCTCCGAGAAAATGATTACGGGAAACGAAATCTTTGGACCCAGACACCTTTGTAAAAACTGCAGACAAACCTGCTTGCCGATACTCAGGTCGATGATCACGACAAGTTCTTCCGCGTTTTCTTGAAGACAATGCTGAAACAGATTGAATTCTGCAGAAAACCCCCGAATGGTCCAGTCGGCTTCTTTTTCAAACTGCCATTGAAGTTCAGAAACGATATGTGTCTGCTCTTCAAGAACAAACACCTTTCTCATAAACCCTCACACAGATTAAACATATGATCACACATAAGATTTCTCACTTGCGTCAGACTCTCTGACATTACCTCAATCGTATACATGACCGCCTTGAATACAACTCATACGAGAGCTTCAGTATAGTTCCGCGGGGGATTTTCCACGATTACCAGATTCGCGAATAAAAGCTCTCATTTCAAATTATCTGAAAATAGACAAATTGCCACTGGTATTTCAGCTTCAATTCAATGCAGGTAGCTTGATTTCAGTCAGGACGTAATCCAAGGGACCATATAATCGATACAAGCGAATTTTCAGGACCGACTTTGGTGAGAGACACAACAATTTCGTGTTTATTCAAGGACTTTTTCGGAAATGTGGTCGAAAAAATATTCAGGTTTACCTTTTTTAATTACGTGAGGATTTGGACTCCCAGGTTGATTGGGAAACCTCACCCAAATCAACCATGATTGAGTACCTCACGACCGTCCACGAAGCGAATCCTTGGAGATTGCCCAAATGAAATTGTTAAGTTACGTTGCCGCTTTAGCGGTTGTTTGTTGTGCCGGTGCATCTGTTGAAGCTGCTAGCTTCCTGGGTAAGGGATGCTGTGCTCCCAAACCAACTTGCTGTGCCCCAGCTCCTAAAACTTGCTGTGCACCTGCTCCTAAGTGCTGTGCTCCAGCACCAAAGACATGCTGTGCTCCAGCTCCTAAGACATGCTGTGCACCAGCTCCTAAAACTTGCTGTGCCCCAGCTCCTCAGACTTGCTGCAACACATGTGAAGATTCTTGCTGCGGTCACCGCAAACTGTTCAAGGGAAGTTTCTTGAAAGGTTGCAAAGATCGTTGTGGCAAGATGTTCAACCGTTGCAAAGATAGCTGCTGCAAAGTGAAGGTTCGTTGCTGCAAACACAAGGCTCCAAAGTGCTGTGCACCAGCTGCTAGCTGCTGTGCACCAGCTCCTAAGACCTGCTGTGCTCCTTCTCCTAAATCTTGCTGCAACTAGTCAAACTTGAGGATTAACGTGGTCCCCACACTAAGGGACTGGCCCTGTCAGGTCTGAAGGGCGGCTTCAATAATCGTGAACGTCAAGTCCGAGGGAACTTTCCCTCGGACGGACTTCACAAGACGAAAGTTTTTTTAACTTTCAATTGAAGTTCGAGAAATCCTGATTTTTGATATTTGAACATGTCTGATACAAAAAAATGAAAAATGGTGTCTCTCTTTCGGAGAAACATCATTTTTTTATGCGCTATCCCATGTCTGAGTCTGCATCAGCCGACTATCCTTCCAATCCACCCGAAAAACTTTTAGACTCACCAATAAAATGGATTGATCCATTTTTCTCACTGAATAACGGGTTGTCTCAGAGGGTGATTTCATGAAAGTAGAAGATTTACTCAAACGGTTTGAATGGGAACAGATCCCCAATACCAACGGGCGTTTTACACTCCGACAAAAAGAGACGCTATTATCGGTTGAATCTCTGCTTGATTCGGACAAAGTGGAAATCAAACAATACCCCTCGGCTCATCCCCAGGAAATCATCCACGTAGTCGAGCTCGAAGATGGCGGCCTGATCTCCTACGAGCGAAAAGACGCCACTTATATCCACACCTTAAACTCTCAAAACATGTTCAAAAAGAAACAGTGGGAGCTAGGGATCATCAAGTTCAGCCCCCGCCAGATTCCTGATGACAGTCACGATAGCTTGTAATGTGTCCGCATTGACACTACACGTATCTATTTGCACAGACACTCAATAGAAAGCCGCTTCGAAATCTCCTTCTTTTTAACCGAGAGCGGCTATTTTTAAAAAATTTTGTTGGTTTTTAAATCGAATCTGGCTACGATAACTGAGTGGGCAGCCCCGTTAAAAAAACATTCTCATCTCGTTTGCAAGTTCTATTGTATCAACGTGATATTGAGGAGTACGGTGTGCCAAGAGCAATTTGGAACGAGGCGGTGTTGATCGATTCCGACGATACGATCACGATAGAAGGGGATATTTATTTTCCCCTGGAATCTGTGAATAGCGGCTTTCTGAAAAAAAGCTCTTCCACTTCAATCTGCCCCCGCAAAGGCAAAGCATTCTTTTATGATGTCGTCGTTGATGACACTGTGAACCGAGACGCAGCCTGGTATTATCTGGATCCAGGAAAAGATTTCGATCAACTTAAAAATCGGATCGCATTCTGGAAAGGGGTTGAGCTGAGACAATGATCCTGAACCGGAAAATCCTGCTTTGATTATTGGCCGTACCAGGTGATCAGCTTCTTGATATCCTGAGTACGAGACAAATTTCGCACACGACTTCGAAAATGCGGCAAGCCAAATACGGGTGAGTATCCGTGGTGATGATCGGCGATACTCATGGCTTCCTTCACATCTTCGGGCAGCAAAACGGATCTGCCCGCACCGACCGCCAGCCAGCGGGAGATCCACATCATCGCCGGAAACATCAAAGCCAGGTGATAAAAACCTTCTACAAAGTGGATATCATAATACGCCGCCCCGAAAAAATGCAGACCTTCAATCTTCACCCGGTAATACCGGTTAAACAGTTTTTCGCACTCGGGCGGCAGTTCGCCAAACGATTCATCCAGCTGCGAGAAAGGAACCGATTTAAATCGATCCTGTAGACGGGGAATGTCGCCTCGACCTGAGGCGAATTTGACAGCCGACATCAACAGTGAAAAACGCCTCAACATCCCTCGCGAATCTTCAGCAAAAGTATCTTTTCTCGCATACTGTGCCGCCAATAAACGAAATTGAATCGAACCCAGTCTGCTGGGAGCAGTCCGATTCAACTCCAGGTCTCCCGGAAGTTCCTGCACCGTCGCCTGGCTGATTAACTCCAGAAATTCTCCCATACGTGTCCCGCGGATGGCCTCAAACCGGGATTGCTCTATTAATTCCACCCAGGCAACGGCCCGTAACAGATTGATCAGGAAGCGCGTGTCTGAAGACGCAAAAAACTGGTCTAATGAATCAACGACTTTCAAAGTATCAGGCCATCCCAGAGTTTCCCTGGCTGTCAGCGGGGGAGCAGGCGGCGTTTTATGACGTTTCGGAAGCACCTGCTCGACAATTTTCCGGATTGCTGCCGACTGCTGACTGACCGGCTGACCCAGGTTCGACACCACCGAAGGACAACTGAATCGTAAACTGACTGCCACATCGTTACCAGCAGGATGAAAGGCATAAGGATAAACCTGACAGGCCAGAGGTTTCGCCGGCTCACCAAACTTGGCATGAATGCGGCATAAACCTTTTTCATCCAGAAAAATACAGGCCCCATCTGCCTGATGCGCCAGTCGATAGCGATTGCCCATGGGAGAGAAACCGATTTTCACAAACACAGGCTGGCCGGCCGGAATCGATGCGTCCTCGTCCCAGCGCTGTTTTTCGATCCGCTCTTTTTCTTCCGGCGTGATTTCAATCTCATGCTGCCTGCAACAACCGCTGCAGTTATGGCAGTTCCAGTTCTGGATCGTGGGAAGTTTCAATTGCGGAGATGACATGCGAAATCTTTGATGGAAACTATTTCTTACGAGAAAAGACGCACATTTATTGTAAAGATTACAAATCCGAAACGCAAAGTAAGCTCTGCCTTGGGTTTTCTTCCCAAGTTTTCCGGCTGGAGGGAGAGAATCCCTGATTCGGTATAGACACATAATGAAGATTCTCTAAAATCCCGCTCGCTTGCTGGAAAGAAGATTGTTTTTGTACCCGTCTCCCCGCAGAGATTTTTCACATCAATCCCCGCTGTTTGTGAAACAAAAACGCCCAACTCTTCCAGCTCAGCAGGCACCCGTCCATAGATTTTTCCCTTTCTGTAGATCTTCATCTCTTCCGGGAAATCACTTGGAACTTTAAGGACCCTAACATGTCGATTCGATTTCTATTTAATATCAGCTGGTGCGCGCTGCTGAGCGTCACCCTTTCCGGATGCTATTCCCACCATCAGTATCCTTACGGTGGAACGTATCCCGGACCATATGGTTCACCTGGTCCTTACCAGATGGCTCCCGGAACGATGGGACCTGCCACTTATCCTCCAGGAAGTTATCCCGTACAGCCCGATCTCGGTCAGCCCGTGCCTCCCCCTCAGGGATCTCTGCCTTCTTCCTCCCCTCAGACTTACGGTGATGGATTTCCTAATAATACCAACAATACAAACTATGATGGCGTCGATACCCAGTGGAAGCAGCCACTTAACAATGCTCCCAGCGCCAGCAATACCAGCCCCTTCGATGCGAACCCGACGGCTTCGGGAACCAACTCAAACCTCGGAAGCGGCTTAAACAGCAGCCCCTCAGCCAAACAGGTTGTTCCCAGCTATCAGGATCCAAACCAGCCACCCGCTAATCAATTCCCCGAAAATAGCAAAACCGTTCCCGAAACTCCTCAAAGTCTGTTCCCGGGAAACAGCAAAGATGAATTTGAAACCAATAAAACCCCGCAGCCACTTGGCGGGAATACAACACAAATGCAAGATCAGTTTAGCCCCAGCGGGAATGATCAGTTTGAAAGTAACCCCAAAAATCAGTTTCAAAACAATCCCAACGACCAGTTTCAAAGTAACCCTACCGACCAGTTTCAAAAGAACGAAAACGAAGGCTTCAGTGTTCCTCAGCCCGCTCAGCCACCGGTTCAACAGCAAAGTTTTGAAAGTGGCAGTGATACTTTTGATGCCAATCCGAAAAAATTTGATGCAAATCGTAACGACACTTTTAACGCCAATCCCGTCGACAGCAGCCAGGAATTTCAGCCTCCTGTCAAGAGTTTTCCCGAAAATGACGGCAGTGAAACCTTTGGCCCGAACAGCAGCTCGTTCATGAATCCCGCTTCGGGAAAAGTCAGTCACGCGAATCATCAAAGCCGCACCTCGGGACCGCAACTTGTAAAGTCAGATCAGTTCATGCCTCCCGCTGAATTCCAGGCGGCTTCTTTTGAACTTCCCGCTGGTTCCGGCAATCAGAACTCTGCTGCAAAAACTCCTTCTCCTTTCAATTACGACAAACAACAATACCGCTGGTTGCGGGGAATTGTGGAATTTGATGAGCAGGAAAAATCCTGGAACATCACTTACAACGCCACTCCCGACAAAGCAGACAAATTCGGCGGGAACATCGTCCTCATCGATCAGGGTAAATTGACTCGTTTCAAAAACGGAGATGTCGTACTCATCGACGGACAGATTGATGGTTCCCAACAGGACAAGATGGGAAAACCCTGCTATCGAATTACCAAGGCGCAACGATTGCTCCCCAAAAAATAAGACCCCCTCAAAGATTCCGGTCTCTGTCACCGGCAGTCTGAAAATCAAAACTGCTTGACAGATTCCTGTTTTTCGAAACACACAGCGAAGCCCTGATATCAGGGCTTTTTTTACGTCTTGACTCCGCCGCCCCGTTCTCGAAACTGCGTGACACGCGTCGCGCGCGTAAGAATTTTCCTGCGCACTGCTCACCGCATCCGCACCTGTTGTTTTCCACACGCGAAAACCAGCTGGATTTACGCGGTTTTGATCACTTTCGCCAAATCTGCTTCCGCAGATGCAGTATCGAACAGCAGTATAAACGTGCCAAAACGGGTCACTCACGAACCATTCCGCGCCTGATACTTGCACCAACTGAACCAGAACTGGTAACAAACGCGCCTTGACCGTCCCACGCCCTTGCGCAAGATATCGGAATGTCAGTAACAATAATTTCATGTTTAAAAAAGGATTCGAATTCATGACCACTTCCGAAAGTAGAAAAAATCAATCGCTCTCAAATCAACAGAAACAGCAACTCGTAGATCAGATCAAAAAAATGCTCGGCACAGGAAGATTCGCCAGCGAAATCAGACAGGAAATCGCTGAGGAATACGGCCTGTCAACTCGCTCTGTAGGACGTTACCTCAAACGCGCACGACGGGAAATGATCGAACGCATCCAGGCCCCCGTTAAAGTGTTTCGCATCGAATCCTACTACTTTTATCGAAGCATCCTCAACAATCCCGAGTCCACACCACAGGAACGCCTCCTCGCCCGCAAACGCATCGATAAATTGTTTGGCTTCAACGCAACTAAGCACGTCGTCAAAAACACACTGCATTTCCAGTTCACATCCAGAGAAGTCCGGATGGTGACCAAAGAAATGCTCGTACGAGCCCGCCGTAATTTACACAAAACGTCACCCGCTGATTCTATGGAATGTCCCCCGCAAGCCGTAGCTGAACCTGAAGTACTAATCGTGAACAACACGCATCACGAACATCAACACCCCCGGTTGTGTCAACAGTAATACACCACACAGAAAGACTTACATCAGAGCGAATGGTTTTCTGAGGAATCTCCCCCTTTTCGACGGAACCCTTTCCATTACGGTGTTTCGTGCTAAAATTCATGTAGAGCAGTATTTACGTATCCCTCACGTCTGAAGCAGGCAATCATGGTCGCCAATATCACATCCGTTCGACACGATTTCCCGATCCTCAATACGAGGCTCCCCAACGGACAGCCTCTTGTGTATCTGGACAGCGGCGCTTCTGCGCAACGTCCCCAATCGGTCATCAATAAAATTTCCGAGATTTACGAGCACTATTACTCCAACGTGCATCGCGGCGTGCATCAACTGGGCGACCGGGTCACCTCGGAAATGGAAGCCTCCCGATCCCGCATTCAGGCCTTCATCGGTGCCAGCACGCCGGAAGAAATCATTTTCACTTCCGGCACCACGATGTCGATCAATCTGATTGCCCAGACATGGGGCCGCCACTTTCTCAATGGGGGCGATGAAATCATTCTGAATGAAATGGAACATCACGCCAACTTCGTTCCCTGGCAGGCGATTGCCAAAGAACGCGGCGCGGTTCTCAAATTCATTCCACTCACTCCCGACGGACGCCTGGATCTGGAACAGTATCAAAGTCTGCTCTCACCAAAAACCAAACTGGTCGCCGTCACAGGCATGTCGAATGTGCTGGGAACAATTAACCCCGTGGAAGAGATGGCACAGCGCGCTCACGAAGTCGGCGCGCTGATTTTTGTGGACGGCGCCCAAAGCGTGCCTCATCAGCCGGTGCATGTGGTCGACAGTGAAATCGATTTTCTCGCGTTTTCCGGCCACAAGCTGTTCGGCCCATCCGGCATCGGCGTGTTATACGGACGCAAAAAGATTCTGGAAACGTTGCCCCCCTTTCTGTACGGCGGAAACATGATTTCCGAAGTCCACTGCGATCATTCCAGTTGGGCCCAGATCCCCGCCCGCTTTGAAGCCGGCACCCCGGCCATCACCGAAGCGATCGCACTGGGTACCGCGATCGACTACGTGACAGAACTCGGCTTCGACGCCATTCAGGAACAGGAACACATTCTCAGTCAATACGCACTGCAGAAACTGCAGGAAGTGCCCGGCTTGCAGATCTACGGTCCTCAGGAACTCGAACACCGGGGTGCGATTTTCAGCTTTAATATCGCAGGGGCGCATCCCGAAGATCTTGCCACGCTGCTGGATCGAAAAGGAATCGCCGTCAGGCACGGCCATCATTGCACGATGCCTCTGCATCAGCATCTGAAGATCGCCGCCAGTGTCCGCGCCAGCCTTACATTTTATAATACGACCGAAGAGATTGACGCACTGATTGACGCGCTGGAGTTCGCCCGAAAACGATTGCGGCTTGCCTGAACGCGAAAGCGTCGCTCCGCAATTAATTGGAAAGGGACTCACTGTATTCAGGAGTCGTTCCCGCACTTGTGCTTCGCGAATTTCCGACAATCATCGTGATAAAAAACATTGTGATAAAAAAAAGAAGCCAACGAAATAATCGCCGGCTTCTTAGTGTTTCCTGATGTTACACTATCAGTCTGTTAAGACTAGATAGGTTTAACATGCTCAGCTCTTGGACCTTTTTCGCCACGTCCTTCAGTGAACGATACTCGCTGTCCTTCGTACAACTGCTCGAATGTTACTCCTTCGAGGTTGGACGAGTGGAAGAACAAGTCATCGCCAGTTTCGGTGTCAATAAATCCGAAACCCTTTTGTGTCACTTTCTTGATTGTACCTTCAGCCATCTTGTATTCCGATTCCTAAAAAATAAAAAAATCTCTACGGCGTTTCCCGACATAACTGATTCAGGCTGCTCAACCGCAGAAAGTTCATTCTAGCGGCTCAATCTGAGAAAACAAGCTGAGTGACATAATTATACAAGGAATTACCATTGACTTATTGAGACGCGCTCCCCGCTTGTTGTGTTTTCTGCCGCTTTTAGCGTAATAATGCATCCTTTTTACTAATTTGAAACAACAGATAAAATCTGTCGGATTAGACACTATTGCCCGTAATCACTGTCTGCATCTGCCAAATTACGAAAACGGACTCAAGATTGGGTGGCACAATTCAGCCATGCAACAGTCGGCGGAGGGAAATAGAGAAAACACGCTGTATTCCAATCGCCCCAGATAACCATTCCAACCCTTCTTAACAGTCAGGTTCATGCAGTCTCGTTTCCGTCCGGCAATTAACCACTTGACAATTGTACCTAAACCACACACGATAATGATAGATTCCGGTGATTTCATGTCATTGATCGAGTTTCATTTCAGAAAGCGAGTACGCATGCGGTTTTCTCGCCCTGTTCCTAATTCGTTATCCCCCTTTGCGGGCGTTTTACTTGTTCTGCTGCTGACCCCGGTGGTTTCGATTCAGGAAACGGCGGCGCAAAATCGTGCCACGAATCTCAACGCCCAGCCGGCAAATTCGGTCGAGGCGGCGGCGCTGGAGTTTGCCCTCCCCGCAGCAGACGTCGACGCACTCGTGGGCAAAACAGCCGACCTCGTGATGTCAACAGGCGCGGAAGAAAAGGATGTGGAAATCGCACGTTTCTTTACCGGACGGGATAAGAGCCACATTAAATCGATCGAAATCAAAGCCGGTGATGACAAAAAAGCAAAACGGTTTTTCGTGACCAAACTGTTTGAGATGAAAGTCGCAGAAAGAACCTACCGTTTCCTGTATATCCCCTCTCTCAAAGCATCCGTCATTGAAGATACAGATAAACGAACGGAGGCGGTTCGCAAAAAGTTAGCGATGTCCGATCACCTCTTATGGAAAGATGTCCGGCAGGAGGACCAGGAAACATATGTGAAAGAACACAAAGAATTTCTTCAGAAAGTCGGCCTGCATTTCAGCTCGTTAAACATGAGCTTATATGAAACCAACTACTTTTTATTTTACACCGACATGCCCGCCAGACAGGTCGCCCCGTATCTCGTTCAACTCGACAAGATGAATGAACTGCTGGGCAAGGCGTTCGGCTTCCCACCCGGTCACAATATCTGGCGCGGCAAAGCAGTGATCGTCGCCTTCACAACAGAAGCAGCCTTCCTGGAATTTGAGCGAAAGTTTTATGACCGCACGGAAGTCCCGGGAAAATACATGGGGCTCTGTCACAACCACAGTGATGGAATCGTCGTGGTTTCCTGTTACCGCGGCGATGACCCCAACTTCTTTGGTTCGCTGCTCGTGCATGAAACCTCACACGGTTACATGCACCGCTATCGCAGCACGGCCCATATCCCCAGTTGGGTCAATGAAGGAATCGCAGACTGGATTGCCATGCTGGTCGTCCCCACCTGCAAAGAAACTCAGAATCGGCAAAAGCAGGCCGCCCTGCAGTTGCGCCAGACCCGCTCGCTCGGCGGCCAGTTTTTTCTAACCGAACAAATCGATAACTGGCAATACGGAGCGGCCAGTGCCATGATTCAACTCATGATCAAAGCCAGCCCGGAGCAGTTCAAACTCTTCTTCAACGGAATGAAAGACGGCCTCACCTGGCAAGACAGCCTGCAACGCGCCTACGGCCTCACCCCCGAACAACTCAGCCAGGCCTACGGCCAATCCATCGGCATCCCGGCACTGGCCCCTTAATCAAAGAACAAAACAGGCATACAAAACGATCTAAAAGAATAGAAACGTAGGGGCGGTGCCCGCGTGCCCGCCCGCCTGGGGAGGTTCGATTCTGTTTTACTCTGTGAATGGAACCAGTTAAAGTTTCGCCCGGTGCCACGTACCGGATAGTGTTAGTTAGAAAAGGAATGTGGGATAGCGGTTACGAATTCACCGTTCGTTCCGGTGAAACCACCGATGTGGGAAAAGTTGTGCTGGAACTGCAGTAAGCTATGAAATATAAATGAGTTTG
>NZ_CALFPF010000249.1 GCF_937919775.1 uncultured Gimesia sp. | reverse complement strand
CAGCGCGGTCATTGAGGATGCGGTTGCAACCGTAGCCGGGATTGACGAACTGTGGTCCATTTCGCGTGATGGCCGTTCGTTTGTGATTATTACATTCAATTTGAATCGCAATGTCGATGCAGCCACGCAGGATGTGCGTGATGCGGTTTCGGGGGTGATGAATCTGCTGCCTCCGAATATTGATCCTCCAGTTGTCCAGAAACGTGATCTGGAGTCGTCTCCGATCATGACGCTGGCGGTTTCGGGGCCACGCACTTCGCGCGAGCTGTATCTGTTTGCTGACCGGTATGTCAAAAATGTGATTGAATCTTCGCCTGGCGTCGGTGAAGTGCAGATTGCCGGCGCTGCGGACCGGGCTGTGAAAGTGAATATTGATGCGGATCGGCTGGCCGCCCATCAGATGTCGATTTTAGAGGTGCGTGATGCGCTGGTCCGGCAAAATACCGAAGTACCCGGCGGTCGCCTGGATCAGGGATTTCGCGAACGGTCGTTACGCACGATGGGACGCGTTGCCGATTCGGATCAATTTCCTAATCTGGTTGTAAAAACAGTCAATGGCACACCAGTTCGCCTGGCTGATCTGGGAACCGTGGTGGATGATACGAAAGAAGTCCGCACGATCGCGAGACTGAATCAAAAGCCTGCTGTGGTGTTGGAGATTCAGAAGCAATCTGGCGAAAATACCGTCGAGGTGGTGGAAGGCATAAAAAAAATGCTGCCTCGCAGCCAGGAGTTACTGCCTGATGATGTCAAAGTCAGCATCGTTCAGGATCAGTCCCGGTATATTGTTACCGCGTTACACGAGCTTGAAAATCATTTGGTCTCCGGCAGTATTTTAGCCTGTCTTACCGTATTGATTTTCATGCGTTCGTGGCGGTCGACCATTATCGCCTCGGTGGCGATTCCCGCTTCGATTATTTCCACATTTGCTTTTATGAAACTATTCGGTTTTACCCTCAATAATGTGACCATGCTGGCTCTGGTGTTGATGGTGGGGGTCGTCATCGATGATGCAATTGTTGTGCTCGAAAACGTGTTTCATTGTATTGAAGAAAGAGGTATGACGCCTCGTGAAGCAGCTGTCATCGGGACGAAGGAAATCGGGCTGGCGGTTCTGGCGACTACGATTTCTCTGGTGATTGTGTTTCTGCCGGTTTCCTTTTTGTCGAGTGTGACGGGGCGACTGCTGTTTCAGTTTGGCTTGACGGCTACGGTTGCGATTCTGGTTTCGATGCTCGTCAGTTTTACGCTGACACCCATGATGTGCAGCAAACTGTTACGTGCCGAGATGCCCAGTCCTGACGGCCCGAGTTCCCGATCAGGACTTTACCATTATGTCGAAACGTCATATCTCTGGACTTTGAAGCAGGCTCTGCGATTTCGCTGGCTGGTTCTGGCCATTTCCATTGGAGTGATTCTGAGTAACTATCCTCTGTATCAGCTCGTCAAACAGGACTATATCCCATTGAATGTCGATGAATCGGAATTTGAGATTCGTCTGGAAGCCCGCCAGGGAGCGACACTGCAGTCCATGAATCAGGTCATTGATCGGGCAGAGACGGAACTGATCAATACTCCCGGCGTGGAAATTCTACTGCTGACAGTGGGGTCCGGTGGCTTTGGTGATGTGAACCGTGCGAATATCTTTGTGCGGTTGGTTGACAGCGAGAAACGCACATTTTCCTTCGGTCGATTTTTCAGCGGACTGATACACGGTGATCTAAATGCCGCGTTTCACGGTAACTTTTCCCAGCGTGAAAAGATGGCTGAGGTAAGACAGAAGCTCAAAAGCATTCCGGATATGCGGATTTCTGTCCGTAACCTGACTTCGTTACGTCAGGGGGCACCGGTAGATATCGACTTTTCCATCACAGGCCCAGACATCGATGGCTTACTGGATTTCAGTAATAAATTACGTGAAAAAGTAAAAACAATTCCCGGTATCGTCGACGTCTATTCCACACTGCAGATTGATAACCCGGAACTGCTGGCACGCATTGATCGGGAACGGGCCGCGGCGATGGGGATCGATGTGCAGGAAATCGCCGATACTCTGCGAGTCGCTGTGGGCGGAGATGACCGTGTTTCCCGTTACCGTGATCGGACCGTTGACGACGCCTACGATGTGGAACTGCGTTTCGTTGGCCTTGACCGTGACGATATCCAGTCAATTTCACAACTCTATGTCCGCACCAATTCTCAGGGAGGAGGAACACCGGACTCTTCCACTTCTCCCGATAACAGATTGGCACGAATTGATAATGTGGTGGACTTTGAGTTCAACACCGCTGCTTCCCGTATCGATAGATTAAATCGACAGCGCATGATCGCCGTGCGAGCGAACATGGCTTCCGGATACGCGCTGGGAGACGGGCTCGCTGCCATGAAAGCTGCCGCCGAGGAAATTGGTATTCCGGAAGGTTACAACACACTTGTCCTCGGAGGAGGCCGGGAACTGGAACGGACTCTCGGCGATTTCAGCTGGACGATGGTACTGTCTTTCATTTTCATGTACATCGTGCTGGCAGCGCAGTTTGAAAATCTGGTTCATCCACTGGTGATTCTGCTATCGTTGCCTCTTGCAGTTCCCTTCGGTCTGTTAAGCCTGCACTGGGGCGGAGAAACGCTGAACCTGTATTCGGCGCTGGGGATTCTTGTCTTATTCGGCGTGGTGAAAAAAGCGGCGATTCTGCAGATCGATCATACGAACGCCCTGCAGCTCCAGGGATTTCCCCGTTATCAGGCAATTCTCCAGGCCAACCGGGATCGTCTCCGTCCCATTCTCATGACGACGCTTTCTTTCGTTGCGGGACTGATTCCACTGTTGATTGCGACGGGGCCCGGAGCGGAAGAACGCCGTTCTATTGCCGTACTGGCAGTCGGCGGGCAAACGTTGTCGCTGTTACTGACCCTGCTGGCAATCCCCGTGCTTTATACTTTTTTTGATGATCTGTCTGCCTTATTTACAAAATCCAGATCGAAGGATGATGCTGAGCTGGAACCACAACCGTTTATTGGTCCGGTGCAGAGGCACGATAAACCGGGTTCAAAATATTCTGCTGCGAAACTTGGAAAGAAGTGAAAGGGAATTCGTTTCGTCTGAGAAACCTGAAGCTACAACTCAGTTTTTGCCTGCTTTTATGGCAATGGAGTGAGTGTGCTGTAGATCAATTATTAGTCTCAAATTATCTAGAAGGCATCTCAAAACCGTTTTAATAGTGTAAATAAACAACCAAGAATAACAAAGCTTTC